>CAZTTW010000001.1:0-6526 GCA_964616265.1 uncultured Myxococcales bacterium
TGTTGTCTCGCTTTTGGCCGCATCGCCGGCGCACGCTGCATGGGGCGTGCTGTGCCCGACGCCGCAAGCTCGCTCGGCACCGCCGGATCAGTCGTGGATGAAAGACGCTCCGGAAAAGCCGGCCGCGAAATCGCGCGGCAAGGTCGCGGTGTTCGCGTTCAAAGGCGACGATGTTTTCGAGCAGTCGCGTGGTGCCGTGGTACGCGCGTTTCGCAAGCAAGGGGTGACGGTCTTCGCATCCCTGCGTCCGTCGGATACTCCGTCGCAATACCGGGCGGTGTCCTATTCGTCGGGCATCGCCTTGTTCATCGACGGCGAAGTCTCGGCGACCGGCTCCGAGCGCGCCGTGCAGCTCAGGCTTCGAAGCGGCGTCACCGGCCAGTACATAGGCGGCACGAAGTTCACGTCTGCGCCGGCGACACTTGTCGGGACCATCGAGCGTTCGCTATGGACGAAGGTCGGTCCTGCGACGGTGCGCGCTTGCGCCAGCGCAGCCAAGCCCCGCAAGCGCGGATTCACGCCGCTGTACATCGAGGCGGGCTCGCCGCTTGATAGGCCGCTCGGATCGTAGCGCGCTACTTCACGCAGGCGTCTTCGGCCATGAGCTGCAGACCCTTGCCCTGATCGAACTCGACCTTGTGAAGCATTTTTCGCGGGCCTTGCTTGGCCAACGTTTCGCGTACCTTCACTTTCGCGCCTTTCACGAAGCCTTCTTCCAGGAAGGTGACTTGCGTGCCCGAGATGGTGCCGACACCCATCATGCTGGAGCCGATGCTGTCGTAACTCAGGTACGTGACTTGTTTGCTGGGGCTGGCGTACCCAACCTGGAATATGCCGATGGTTGCTGGCGTGATGGCGGTCTTGGCCATCTTGAATTCGCCGTGCCACATGAACCCGTCGAATTCTCGGCGGATGGTCACGTCGGTTTTCGACGACAGCGGCTGCGACCCCGGCCACAGCGCTCCTAACGCGAATTGCGTGTCGCATTTCCACGCGCCCTCGAAGCTCTTCATGAAGGCTCCGAATTCTTTGGACGGTACGTGTGGCGGGGCCGTTTCCTTGGGCGCGGCCGTCGTGCCCGAGCCTTCCGCCGCTGTACTTGCGGCCGGCGCCGCTGTTTTCGTCGCAGCCGTGGCAGCCGCTTGCGGCCTGGACTCGTCCTTGGCCGGCGCCGGCGATTTCGCGGGCAATGCGGAATCCTCGAAAGGATCGGCTTGTACGGCTGCCTTGGACGCGCCGGCGGACTTCGCAACCGACAGCGATGGCAATCCCACGGCGACGGAAACATACGTGACGAAGGCAGCGAGCCGGCCGAGCGGACGAACGGCACCGTTGGTGATCATGGTGACTCCTCGGTATTCAGCGGTGGAACACACAATCTATTCGGTTACGCCCAGACTGCAACGACCGAGTGGTCAGGCGTTTCGCCATGAACCGATTTCGCAAGTCGTGGCCACTGCTTGGGTAATGCAGGAAAGCCGTAGGCAGTTGGGTATTGTTTCAGCGTTGTTTGCGCTGACGGCGTGTAGCTCTACTCCGACCGGCGGTGCGGGCAGTACAGCCGTCGGCGGAGCGGTTGAGGGTGGTCGCCTGGGTAGTGGCGGTATCACGGCGGTAGGCGGAGCCACATCGAACGGCGGCCAGGCGGGTGCATCTGCGACGGGAGGTTCATCGACGATTGGTGCTGGAGGCGGCGCCCCGACGTCGGACGGTGCGGCCGGGGCGCGAGACGCAGGACTTGGAGCCAGTGATGCCGCCGACATGGCTTTCCCCGACGCTGCCGGCGGGGACGCGCAGTTCGGCGACGCCACCGGTTTCATGACGGGCGGCGCGGTCGGCGGTACGACGGCGAGTGGCAACGGCGGCTCGGCGGCCGGTGGAGTCTCCGGCTCCGGCGGAGAGGGTGGCGGCGTCGCGGCCTGTGCTAGTAACGAATTCTCGAAGTGCGCCCGCGGTGATGGGCCGTTCGGTCCTGAGATCAAGTGCGACTTCGGCGGCAGCGACGGCAACTACGACGTCACGCTCGAGGTCGGTGGCACGACGTCGGCCGAGGCCTTCGTCGACGCCGAGATGTACCGTCGCATGTTACCCGACCTGACGACGCTGGCCGGGCAAACCCAGCGCTTCAACTTCACGGTGAACGTGCGCACGCCGGAGGGTCAGCCGGTGGAGGTGGGAACGACGGACAGTGTGCCTGGTCTGCAGGTGTACGTTCGCGGCGCGAGCCCCATCATAACCTCCATCTGTCATCAGTCGGCGAGCAAGCCGCTGATGCTGTGGATCGGCGGCGACTCCACCGTTTGCGACCAAGACAGCACCAACTACACCGGGTGGGGACAGCATCTGCCTCAATTCATGAAGGCCGGCGTGTCGATTGCGAACTACGCGGACTCCGGCGAGAGCTCGGGCTCGTTCTTGAGCAGCGCTGCCATGTTCGGCGCCATCAAGTCGCGCTGGAAGGCGGGCGATTGGTTCTTCATCCAGTTGGGTCACAACGACAAGAGCACCACGGCGGCGACGTTTCAGTCGAACATGACCAGCTACGTGACCCAGGCCAAGGCTGCGGGCGTGAACATCGTCCTCATCACGCCAATTGCCCGCGTCGGGTATACGCTGGCGGAGGAGCACGTCAATTCGACGGGCGCCAATCTGCCGCAGATCATTCGCGACCTCGGCAAGAGCGAGAACGTTCCCGTGATCGACTTGACGGTCACCACCTGGAATTGGATTCAGACCATCACGCCCAAGGATTACTTCGCGGCAGACAGCAGTGCGAGCGGCGGCTACGACCACACCCACCTCGGCCCCAAGGGCGCGGATGCGGTCGCCAGTTTCGTCCGCGACGCCGTCAAGAGCACCTCGGATCTGTCCGCCGTGGCGGCCTACTTGCGATGACCACGCGGCCGAACCGGCAGGCCTGGCATCGAAGTCCATCATCAGCACAGTGGCGATGTTTAGCGTCGGCGTTTGGAGGCAGATAGCGTTGTCTCGTGGCTCGCTTGCCCCAACAGCGCAAATCGGTATCCCACGCCGTGCACGGTCTGAATCATCGATGCATGCGCGCCGAATTTGTCGCGAAGTCTCTTGATATGGGTGTCCAGGGTTCGGCTGGTGGCCTCGGGGTGATAGCCCCAGACCGCCGTGAGAAGCTCGCGCCGGCTGCGCATCTTGTTGGGATCGCTGGCGAGAAAAACCAGCAGCCGCATCTCCTGTGCACTGAGCGTGATTTCTTGGGGACCCAGAAACACGCGATGGCTCGCGCGTTCGATACGCAACGGTCCGAGGACGAGACGTCCCGGCGCATCGCTGTTGTCAGAAGGACCATGCGGTGCCGGAGATGCTGCCTGAGCGCCATTGCTTAGGCGCGCTTGAATACGCAGGAGGAGCTCGCCGATGCTGAACGGCTTGGTGACGAAGTCGTCGGCGCCGACTTCGAAGCTGGCCACCCGGTCGGCCTCCTCGGCGCGTGCCGAGAGGACGATGATCACCGTGTTTCTTCCCTGCGCTGTCGCGCGTAGGCTGCGGCACAGATCGAGACCCGAATGATCAGGCAAGACTAGGTCGAGCAGAATTAGCTCTGGCGCGCTTTCGTGGAACAGGCGCAATGCCTCGCTGGCGGTCTTGGCGAGCCTGACTACGTATCCTGCTGCTTCGAGACTGTAGCGCAGAGAGATGCTGCCCGACGGTTCGTCTTCGACGACCAGAATACTCCTGGGCGTTTTCGAGCCAAGTGCAACCATCGAACGCACCATCGTGGCCGCCTCTTGTCGAGCTTAGATGGAGACGCAGTTCGAATCGTAGTGGGCACTGCCAAGCAATGGCTGGGGGGTGGGGAGACTAGCTTGCGGAGAAATGGTCCAGACGCGTCCGTCGTCGAACGCGGCAATTGGACGTAGTGAAGAGATAAGACAGCTTGTTCGACGCATAGGCAGCAGCCTCCGCTGGTGGTTGGAAAACCGCGCTGACCATAGCCAGCATTGGTTTGCTCATGCGCAACGGATTCGTCCCGGTTACGTTACGAAGATGTGAGCAGGTCAACTCCCGCGCGGTAAAAGTTGTAACTTCGTGGACACATGGTTGTGACGAAGCCCCGACCTCGACCCGCGCGATCGTCCGACCTCCTCGTCGTCCTTCTGATATCTTGCCCATCGCCATGAATCTTCCAGCGATATTCATTGCAGTGACGTTGACCATCGCCGTCTCCGTTCCTGTTTCAGGACCGAGCATCGCGACGGCCAAGGCCGGACGTGACGGTCAGCCGGCTGCGGAACAGGCGCGCGTGATCACGGTGGCGGAGTTCGCGAAAGAGCTGCGCAGCCACAAGGGACGTCCGGTGATTCTTCATTTCTGGGCCACTTGGTGCGTACCTTGTTTGACCGAATTACCGTTTCTCGATCGGGCGGCGAAGCGTTTGAGCGGTCAGGGTGTGGACTTTCTGCCTGTCTCGCTCGACAGTCCAACGCAACTGAGCGCCCAGCACGTCGGTGCTTTGCTGAACCAGCGAGTTCGCGATCCGCACTGGAGCCCCATTTTGAAAGTTGGCGACGTCGACGCGTTCATGACCAGCATCGACCCGCACTGGGAAGGCGCCATCCCCGTGTTCTTCGCATTCGACAGCGATACGCGGATGCGAAGAACGCACCTTGGAAACATCAGTCAATCCGAGTTAGAGGCGCTTGCAGCGTGGGTCACACCGACAAAGAGAAACTAGGCAGGCTCGCTCGCGCTAACCTTTAATTACGGCAGGACCCGCGTCGATCCGTAGGTGGATGCCGGAGCGTTGTTCTGGCTTCGGGTGAACCACCACGTCGCGGCCGCTCCAACAGCCAGCACGCCCACTACAGAGCCCCAGAACCACGCCTTCCTGTAGACAGGCTTGGAGTCTGAGTCAACCGGGGTCGATTGCGTCGCGACCGACAGGGCGGGCGCCACCTGCGTCGGGGGCGAGGGCGCGAGGGTGGGGGGCGGCGGAGCCTTGGCAGCGGCGGGCGGAGGTTCAATCGGCTCCTCGATCACGATCGACTCGACGGGTGGCTCAAC
This sequence comes from uncultured Myxococcales bacterium, assembly GCA_964616265.1. Lineage (GTDB taxonomy): Bacteria > Myxococcota_A > Polyangia > Fen-1088 > Fen-1088 > Fen-1118. The sequence goes on from CAZTTW010000001.1 coordinate 5,041, forward strand.
CGCATGTTTGGCTCCAGGGACCGGTGCATTCATCAAGTCGTCGAGTTTGGCATCCTCGGGCTGTTTGCCCGTGCCCGCGTGCTCCCGCGGAGGACACACCAGGGTGGGCGTAATGGTCTCAATCTCGGCCGCGGCTCGCTCGAATTGCGCTTTGTACTTTGTGCCAGGACCAGCAGCGCGCAGAAATGAGCTGTAAGAAGCCACTGCTTTGTCGGGCTTGCCGGCCAAACGAAAGGCCTGGCCGAGGCTAAAGAGAAGGATAGGATCCTGGGTCAGGGTATAGGCCTGAGAAAGATGCTCGATGGCTTCATCGTATTGGCCAAGGTTAAGCGCAACTGTTCCTTTAGCGCGCTCAGCACGAGCGGCTTCGCCTTCACCCGAGCCCTTCGCGAGAACCAAATGGCTCGGAAACGCGAGCAGCGTCGCCATCGCGAGGATGTGAAGCCGCATAAGTCTACGACGGGAACGCATGGCAGATGACCTCCGCAGTACGAAAGAGAGCAGTGAGACGAGGAAGACAATCGGGCGAAGTTTAACAGTCCAGCGTTTGGCTGAATCAAGCAAAGACTGCGTCCGTCACGGGAGTGTCACGCGACGGTTGCAAATGGGTTGCAGGACTAGGCTGAACCGAGCGAAGAGCGCGTAGCGAAGACTCCGTTGCGTCTCGCGCCGCAAACGCGAAGACATTAGCCGAGATCCGTGTTGGAACTGGTCTGGTACCTTTTCGAACATGAAACCCCCGTGGCAACTTCTCTTCGCGATGCTGGCGGTCGGTCCGCTTGGCTGCGCCAATGGACAAGGCCACGGTGGCGCGGCACACGGGTGCCTGGAGCCCAGCCGTCCCAGCCACCCGAGCCGCGCGGAGGAAGTCTGTCGTGAACCGGAAATCGTCCCGAAATCTCCACGCATACCGGCGGCGGTCGAACACCGTGCGGACGTTGCTGTGGGGACGTTGCCGGTGACGGCCCGGGATCCCTTCTGGGGCAGTCCAGAAGCGCCCGTCACCATCGTCGAGTTCAGTGACTTTCAGTGCCCGTTCTGCGCGCGAACCGCCGAAACCCTGCGGCAATTGCGGCGGATCTATGGACCAGCCCAGCTTCGCTTGGTGTGGAAGAATTCTCCACTGCCCTACCACGACCTTGCCCGCCCTGTTGCCGAAGCTGCGATGACCGTGTTCGCTCTCGGCGGTGCGGACGCCTTCTGGAAGTTTCACGATCTCGTCTTTGCCAATCAGCAGGCACTGTCGACCGAAAACTACGTGAGGTGGGCCGTGATGGCCGGGATCGACCGGGACAAGCTCGAAAGCGAACAGTCCGGCCGACTGCGAGCGGCCAAGGTCGACGAAGATGTGGCGCTGGCAATGCGGCTTGGAGTGCGCAGTACCCCGGTGTTTCGGATTAACGGCGTGCCGCTGATGGGGGCAGAGCCCACAGAAATATTCAGGGAGATCATCGATGCTCAGCTCGCGGCAGCGCAAGATCTGCTG
>CAZTTW010000001.1:6626-34442 GCA_964616265.1 uncultured Myxococcales bacterium
GTGTGGAAGGACAATCCCCAGCCATTTCACGGTCGGGCCGTTCCGGCCGCGGTGTTGGCCAGAATGGCCCTGGCTAAGAAGGGAGCCAAGGGATTCTGGCAGGCCCAACGCCTTCTCTTCGACGGGCAGGAGGATCTCTCCGATGGTGCACTCAAGAGCATCGCCAAGGGCCTGCGACTGTCATGGGCGCAGGTTCACCAGGCCATCACCCATCGTCGTTTCCGGCGCATATTCAAGGCTTCCGAGGAACTGGCCAAGACACTGAAGGTCAGTGGGACTCCGTGCGCGTTCGTGAACGGTCACCGTGTCGCAGGCGCAGCGGCCTTCGAAAGATTCGTCGAGGTCATCGATAACGAGCTGGCCAAGGCGAGGGCAATGGCGAGCGACTAGAGAGGCAGGCCGGCGTACGGAGTGCCGCAATTCTGGCGCGGCCGGGATTGGGTGAAGAAACCCGGTCAGCTTTGTGTCGCATAAAAAGCAGTAAGTTATCACCCTAAAGACCATGCACCGGGCAGCCGAAGTTCTTCTCGTCACGGTCAGGTCGAAGTCGCACGCGTGGATGTTTGGAAGGAGCCGGGCCGTGGCGAAGGAGGAACTCGCTCATGGCCCACCGGTTCACCTCGCGCCCGATGGCGCTGCTCCCGGCTTCGCTGATCCTGCTTCTCGGCTGCGATGGCACGAGCGCGGATAGTTCGCCGTCGGAAAGCAACCTTACTCAGATTAAAGCGGTCAGCCCCAACCAAGGCACTGCCCAGGTCGAGGTGACGTTCAATTTCCCCCCGCAGGTAACGTCGATGACCAGCTCCGACGGTCACGTGGCCAGTAACATGCCGGTTACCTTGCAAGCGGTGGCCACCGATCCGGACGGCGATCCGCTGACCTACACCTGGACGGCCAACTGTCCAGGCGCTTTCGATGACCCGCACGGCGCCCAAACGACGTTTACCCCGGGCACGCTGTCCCTGAACGTGACGTGTGGTTTTTCTGTCGAGGTGAGCGATGGTCACGGGGGAGTCGGCAGCGGCACGGTCTTGCTCTCATCGGTCGCACCCAAGATTAATGTTGCGCCTACCCTGGGCGTTGTCTACCAGTCGACCGACACGGCTGCCTCCGGGCAGGTCGTGCTGCTCCGGGCGAGCGCAGCCGATCCCGAAGGCGAAGCCATCACGTGGACCTGGACGGCCAGCCTCGGTGAGCTTTCGAATCAGGCCGACCAGTCTGGGGCCAGCGACATACGTTGGCAGGCACCCGCGTCTGCGCCGGAGACTTGCACCATCACGGCCACCGCAACCGATCCTGAAGGCGCGAGCACTTCTTTCAAGTTCTCTATGAAGGTTTCAGGCTAGCGCTTGGCGACGCACGGCTCATTGCGAAGCCGCGGCAATCTGGAGAGTGACCGTGCCATTCGTCTGGAGATAAAGCGGCAGCCGTGCATCCATCACCTGGACGTTGACCTTGCAACTAGCCCCTGCCGCGGTTGCGGTAAAGACGACGGTTGAGGTGCTTGGGGTGCTGTCGTCACCGGCCGTGTTGACCGGTGCGCTGAGGGAGCCGCAATTCGACGGCACGGTCCAGTCCCAAGCGATACCAGCTGTATCGCCAGCGTCGCGATCGATGGCGCTGACCTTGATGACGACCGTATCGTTCTTGGAGACACTGGTCGCCGCTGCAACGAACGAAGTGATCTCGGGACTCGAATCGTAGAGGTTCGCCATCGCAGTGGAGCTCTGGTTCATGTCGATCACGACGTTCGTCGTCTTGTTCTTTTCGATGGTCTGGTCTGTCGCGATGCCGTGGTAGAGTTCCGTACCATCTGCGGCTGTTGCCCTGAGGTTGAAGGTGTAGTCTGTACCGATGGGCAAGTCACTCAGAAAGGCCGACCACTGCGTTCCATTCTCGACCAAGGGGACCGTAATGTCGACATCCTGAGCGTTTGTGTTCGTGATGTTAAGAGTCATCGTGGAGATTTCCTGCGTCGGCTGTGCCGGTGCTTGAACGACGATGGTGACCGAGCCCGTGCTGACTGTGATCGGATCCGAGTTACCCGCTCCAACCACGCGTACGGTAAACGAGGCGCTGGTCGCAAGACCCAGGACATCCTGGACCGTAAGGGTGATTTGGCAGCTACCCTCTATTTGCGGCGCCGTCCACGTGGCCAGCGACTGAGAGGGATGATTCCCGTCCGTTCCAGGCACATTCTTGGACTGCGCGATGGCTCCGCACGAGGCCGTTGGTTGCCAGGAGAACGCGAGGGTCGCGGTTTGTCCTGGGTCCGGGTCATGCGCAGTACCAGTGAACGCTATCTGGGTGCCGGGCGCGACCGCATCGGCCGGGAGTGTGATGGAATCAATGAGCGGGCTGGAGTTGACAAACGGTACAAGCTGAGTGACCGGGTTTAGGTAAATGATGATCTGGGTCGTCTTCCCTTTGGCGATGGAAATTGCGGCCACAACGCCATGGGCGAAGACGACGTTGTCGCTGCCGAGCGCATCCGCGCTAAGAAGGTAATCGTTAGCGACAGGCAGGTCCTTGAAGACCGTCGAGGTCGGGTCACCTTTCATTAGCAACGGAAGCGTAAGCGGCCTGCTGAGAGCGGTTGGAGATTGCAGGGTGAAGTGCACCCACGTCGTAGAAGAGCCCTTCAGCGAGTGAGCGATGATGCTAATGTTGCCGCTCGTGGGGCCGGGCGATTCGCAAGCAGAAATCGGCGCGCATAGACCTGCCAGCAGTATTCCTCCCCGGAGAGCGCGCGCGATGACCCGACTATTCAACATGGGTCCCTACGGCACAACTCGCGAGGGAAGTAACTGCACGCCACCTGTGCCAGTGCCCAGTTGACCATCCGAATTGTCTCCCCAACACCACAGCGTGCTGTCCGTCGCAAGCGCGCACGCGTGAGCCGAGCCAGCGGAAACGCTTGCCCAAGCCTTACCTAAGACCGTTACTGCCACCGGCGTGCTCGAGGATGTTTGACTTCCGCTTCCGAGTTGTCCATTGGAGTTATCGCCCCAACACCAGAGCGATTGGTCGCTCATGATGCCGCAAGTGTGTGCCTGCCCGGCTGAAATGCTGTCCCAGGCACCGGTGACTTGCAGTGGGATGCTGACGCCGCCCTGCGAGCCCTGCGCCAAAAGGGGCGCGCTAGCGTTGCCTAGCTGTCCGGCCGTATTGCCACCCCAGCACCACAGACTCTTGTCACTCTTGGTCGCACACGTATGGTACAGGCCAGTCACGACCTGGGTCCAATCGCTTCCGCTTACTTGACCAGGCGACATGCGAAAGCCGACAGAGGAGTCGGCCAGCTCTGAATTGGCGTTCAGCCCCCAGCACCACAGCGTGCCATCCTGCTTTGTCGCGCAGGTATGGTAGTAGCCGGCGCTGACTTGGCTCCAGCCAGTGCCTGGGATTTGAGTCGGGACGCTTGTCGCGACCGTGTTGCCGGTTCCCAATTGACCATTGGTGTTGTCACCCCAGCACCAGAGTGTGGTGTCCGTTTGGATTCCACAGCTTTGGTAGCTGCCCGGCGCAATGGCTTGCCAGGTGCCTGCAACTTCGGTTCTCGGTTCTGCCGCTGTTGTGGCCGCGCCCAACTGCCCGGACCCGTTGTTGCCCCAACACGACATCGTCCCATCGGTGCGAATGCCACAAGCATCGGTTTGCCCGCAGGCAACCGCAGTCCACGATGTGGCTGAGACTTCGGTGGGAATGAGACGGTTGGATGTGCCTGAGAGACGAAGCTGACTATAAGTATTGCTTCCCCAGCACCACAGACTGGTGTCACTGCGCGTGGCGCAGGTGCTGTGCCCCCCTGCGGCCACGAGCGTGAAAGGAGCGCCACTAGCAGAAGGACCATCTAGCTTCGTGCTCGCACCGCTGTCCACCAGCACACCACCGTCGATGCCCGGCTCGACTGTTGGGGAGGTCACGATGACTGGAGTCGCTGCCAACTGGACGGATAGATCGATCCTTCCCCCTGAAACAAGTGTTCCGCTGACTGTGCCTTGGCCGATGGTTTGGCGGTTGTTGGAGAGCGCCTCAACTACTAGATCCACGGCCCCGCTGCGCGAGCCGGGCAGGACCAGAGATACCGTGCTCGGAAACCCGAGCTCGGCGGACGGAGTCTCAGGAATGTACTTCTGGTCCGCGGTGCCGCCGTTGTAGACGGTCACCCGAAGTTGAAAAACCCGCGGCACATCGCAATTCACGTCGCTGTGGATCACGACATAGGAATCCTTATCGGAGCCACACGACAAAAAAACGAATGCCGTGGTCGCGAGCAATAGTGGATGAAGTCTCATGGCGACGGTCTCAGGGTTCAGACGGGTAAGGGATATTGCGACTACAAGACATGGTCACGAAACCTCAATGGCATGGGGGGCGAGGTATCAAGGATGGCGGGGCGAAGTATCAAACCGAGGCACCGGTCAGTGCAAGTCATGTAGTGCGCCTGACAGGAAGGTGTGACGTGGGCGTATCGTGGAGTTCACAAATAGTTCACGGTGACTAGTCTGCGTTCGAGTGTTGGCTCTAAGGCCCTCTGCAACCGCCGGGTGACGAGGCCCGCCACAACATTGGCGGCGATACGAAAGCAATTCGACCAGCATTCTCGGTTTGAAATGACGCTGGCGGGTGGAATACATTCCGCGCGATGCAATCTAGTCTCCCGGCCGCTTGCTGGACGATGCCTCCCGGGCATCGCTTCGCCATTGAAGGTCTTGAGAGTTCGGATGATCGCCGCGTTCTTGCGAAAGAGGCGGCGACGTGCGCCCACTTGCGCTGGTCCAGCTTCCGCCATGCAGCGCGTGGTCACGAGGCTCAAGCGAGCCAAGCCGCTAGCGATGTCCACGGCGCGCACGAGGTGCTGCAGCGAGGGCTCGACGGGATGGTAGTTCAGCTCGGTAGCACACCAACGTGGCAGGACAGCCAGGTCCGGGCCCTCCGATCGCTGACGCTGAACGCGGTGAATGTATTTGGTCTGGCCGTCGTGCCGGAATACGAAGCCGCCTTTCCAGATCTCACTTCGCAACTCGGGATCAGAAGCTACCCGGCTCTTGGCATGGTGGCGAAGCTCTACTCTATTCGCTGTGCCCTCATTCTCGATACCGGTCTGACTTCGCTTCGCACCACGTCTGCGGCAAGCGTCCTATCCGAACCTTTGCCCACCGTCAAGCTCGCGCGCCTAGACGACGTGGGGTTTCGTTGTCTGCTGGGCTGCATCGCATCGAGATGCACTATCGGACGCCGGGCTGTCCCTGGCCGCGCTCATTTCTGAGTTTGGGTTGATTGGTCTTGTCGCCGGAGTGTTGCGACGAGGACGAGTTGAAGATGGGAATAGCCCATGAATGTGTTTGGTTCATAGCGAGAACAAGCAAGGAGGAGAACCGATGATGTTCCATGTAGCGCCACTCATTTTCATGCTCCTCGCGGGACAACCCGCCGGGGGCGCGCAGGCTGCGCGAGGTGGAAACTTTACCCTTGCAACCGTGAAGTTCCACCGTCCTGCCAATGAAGGTCCAATGAATGAAGTCCCAAGTTTCGTGACCTTTGATAATTGGACTGGCATTGCTCACATAACAGTCACTCATGCGGGTGGAGTGCAACAGCCCCACTTGAGGGAAGTCCAGGGCATAAGGCTCGTTGGTGGCGACATCGTCGTAGTGTTCGTCAGGGGCGGCTCCCACACTCTCCACGCCGTCACGCCCGTCGCCGATCAGAACCCCAAAACCATCAAGGAAAAGAAGCCGCACGAGTGGCGCTCCCAGTCGCTCAAGATCAGCACAACCGCATTGGATGACCTCGACATCCTTGTGGCGCCGACCAAGAGCGGGTCGGTCTACAACGGAGGCTGGCGTCTCAGCAAGCTTCGCGCCGCCGATAAGGTGCCCGACAAGATGTGACCCGTCGTTGGCTCTTGCCCGTATGCCTGTCGCTATCAGATCCAGATCTTTCAAACTGGATCTGATAGCCTGTCAGGAAGGAGGTTCTTATCACTCCCGCTATTGAGCGGAGCAGTTCGGGTAGAGCACCTTTGGGTTGGGACTTGGATCCAGAGCGAGAACGCAGTCCGAAATTGTGGGTGGATTGATAATCAGGTCGTGGCATTGAGCGGGTGTGAGCCCGGTGCAGTCCACGTGCCCGACGGCGCCACAGTTCCCGCTTGATCCGCCCTGCGCGCCCGCCTCCTGGCTTCCCTCGCTTCCGCCGGCGTTGGGAGCATCGACGGTGGCGTCGCCCAAGCCGCCGCCACCGTCGATGGCACCGCCCGTGCCTAGGGCGCCGCCCGTGCCAAGAGTACCGCCAGTACCGGGGGAAGTCTTGGCGCTGCTGCCACAGGCGAGCCAAGACCCGAAAAGAAGTGCGAAAACCAGAGTGGAAAGCTTGAGAGTCTTCATGGTTCATGTCCTCCGATGCGCTACTCGCAGTATCCGGTTTGGCAGCGCAGGCCGGTGCCTGCACAATCAGCATCACTCGAGCAGGTGGTGCCGCACCGGCCGGGCGTGCGCAAGTTCTTGGCCTTCTCGAATGCGCAATGGCAGGAAACCTTCGGCGTGTAGGGCGAGAAGTAACCGCCATCCTTGTCGAGCTTGACCCTCATGGCGCACTGGGGAACATCACCGAGCGTAGCAACGGTGGTGACATAGTTCATATTCTTGGTGTCGGTTGGGTCGATCGGAACCGCGCCGGTCAACCAGTCCAGCACCCTGCTTGCAATCGGCGAGGAGGGCGCTCCGCCGTCCGCTGAAGGCGCCGCACCGGCGAGGGTAGTGAAGAAATGCAGAGGACCTTGAATCATGTAGCGGCCTTCGCGAACATTGAGCAGGTCCGTGGCTATGGAATCCGCGTCCGCGTAGTAGGCCTTCTTCTGCTTAATCCCTCGGAATGCTACGGCGCTCAGCACCGATCGATGGGCGGCGTAGAAGTCGCCAGCAATGAAGCCAATCGCGCTTTGAGGATCAGGGGCATTCACCAAGCTAGTAAGCATGATGCTGCTGCTTCCGCACCCGATGCCTTTGAACGCACTTTCCGAAACACCAATATTGCGTGCCACCTGAATCTGCGTGCCGGAGGTGGAGCTACGGTAAAAGATCTCGTTGTCGTTGATGAACGGGACGACGTTGCCCGTTGAACCGCAGCCCCAAATCGCCGCGGCTTGCTCCGCGGAGATGGCCGTCGTGGTTACGTTTCGTTTGGGAACGACGACAAGCATGGCCTGCTCCGGACCGAACCATTCACCGATGCTGGCGGGTTTGGCCGCGTTCTGGCAAGACTCGAACGACACATCGGAGACCCCGATGAGCGCCATCGTGACGCCCGAAAGGTTGCAGCTATTCGTAACCGTTAGGGTTGGATCGGTGGGATCTTGGGTGTAGTAGTGGGCCGTGCCGGTCAACGGCTGGGGCGTTGGTAAGTCCGCGGGAGGCGATACGGCCGAGACGCCGTTGCAAGACGATATCGGGGAATAGATGATGCTGATTCCCTGCGACTTCGCGATTTGAACGCTGAGGCTGCCCAGGATGGGCTCGAAGGCGCTGCTTCCTGCCATAAAAACCGGGTTGGGTAGCTGAGACGTGTCGCCACAGTTGATGATCGTCGTTTGGGCGAGCCCAGGAGTTGCCTGCAGGAGCGCCATTGCCGCTCCCGCCAAAGTCAAAATCAGTTTTCGTTGTGTCATCGCAGTCGGGCCTCCCTAGTTGGACGCTCAAGTATCGCGTCGGTCGCCGGGCACCTTAGCCAGTCGAGCGGTGGTCAAATAGAACAAATCTGAAACAGATTTATTACGGGATGGGCACGTATGCTCTCGCCGCAGTATCCGTGCCGTCGCAATTTTGTCGCACATTACTCACTTGCGTCGGATTCCAAACCCTCTAAAAGTGTCCCACCTTAATCGCGCTTTTGCTGCCATATGGGAAATCAGAGAATGAATGTCCTTCGGAGCCGCGGGCCTCGCCTCATCAATCTGATCAGGCTGACGGCAATAGCATGCGCCACGGCTTGTGGCAGTTCGTCCGCGCCGACGAAACCTGAAGCAGGTTCGCCGCCAGATGCCATGGACGCAGCGGCCGACCCGGATGCTCCCCCCCTCACCTGCCCGGCTACCTGTGACGACAACAATTTTTGCACGGACGACAGTTGCGACGCCTTCACCTTCCAGTGCGTGCATATTCCAAAGGAGGAGAACACCCCCTGCCAGGGCACGCCTTGCGCCACGAAGAGCGTGTGTCAGGGCGGGCTGTGCCTTGATGGGCCGCGCAAGGTCTGCTCGAAGCCAAACGATCCATGTCTTGTAGCAGGGGTTTGCAACTCTACCACTGGCGTTTGCAGCACCGACCCAGCTCCCAACGGCACATCGTGCGACGACGGTCTGAAGTGCACCTACTCGAAGCAGTGCCTTGACGGCAAATGCACGGGGACGCCGATTGTTTGCCCTGGCGGCAAGCTCTGCGATCCAGCCACAGGCTCGTGTCCCGGGGACGCGGGATTCCCAGACTCCGTCGCGGGCTGGACGTTCGACAACGCAGGCTGGCCCTCGAACGGCAGCGGCCTCGTTCGTTCGACGGATGGTCAGCTCTTCTTGGCGGGAAGATACGCGGTCCAGCTGGATCTCGGTTTGGGACCCGTGAAGCCGACTCCCCTGGCGGCAGGCGACTTTGACCTTTTTCTCGCTCGGTTAGACCCTGCCACACTCAAAGCCTCTTGGGTTACGACCTTTCCTGGACCCCAAGCCCAAAACCTGGCCTCGTTCGCCGTGGATGGTGCGGGACACATCGCTTTGATTGGTCCTCTGCAGGGCGCTATCACAGTCGCCGGCAAGAAGTTGACGGCGGCCTATCCTGGGGATCAGTACATTGTGGCGGCGCGTTCGACCGACGGAGCGGGGCTGTGGGCTCGTCGAATCAACCTACAAAGTGAGACCCAGCTTACTGGGCGCCCCATCGGTCTGCAAGGGATTGCTGGCGACCCGCTTTCGAGCACCTTCCTTATTTGTGGAAACGTGGACTGCAGCAGTGCCCCCATGCTTGGAGACGCCGGGCCCGATCCCAATCCAGCTAAAGACCTAGCACCCTCGCTGGTCTGTCAAGGAGGATCCGATTCTGTGTTCGCGCTTCTCGATGACAGTGATGGTGGAGCGGACGGCGGTGGCACCGGCGGCAAGGGCGCGACCCTCTGGGCCGATCAGGTGGGTGGGTCGAACGACGACTATTGCAGCAATGTGGCCATCGACAACGCGGGGCACGCATTTATCATCGGCACTTATAAATTTGGCAGCGAGCTGACCTTCGGCCAGTTGCCTCCCCTACCGGTTATTGACCAGGCCATCGGTAGCCCAACATGGATGTATCTGGCAAAACTGGACCTTCAGACGGCAGCGCAGAGTTCAGAGTCAAAACCTTGGCTATGGGCGACGAGCATAGGCACGGACAAGCAGGCCTTGTCGCCCGTCACAATGATCGCCGTTGACGGCGACGTCCTGATCGCCGGCAAGCTTGTCAGCGGCCCACAGACCGTACTCGGCACCGCGTTGACCTCGCCTTACTTCGTCGCCCGGTTCGATGGCGGGAGTGGCAAGCTAAAATGGGTGAAGGAAATCGGTCCGGGGTGCGGTGTCACCATCACCAGCCTGGCGGCAGCAAACGGGCGCATTGTGGTGTCTGGCACCTATGTCACAGCCTGCACGTTCGGAGGAGTTCCCTTTGCTCCACCTTCTCCAAGAGGCAACGCCTTTGTGGCCCAGATCGACGGCAGCAGCGGGAGCAGCATCTTTGCCCAAGGATTCGCCAATCCCGGTAATACAAGCACTGTGCTAGGCACCGTTGGTCTGCCGGGGGATTCTCCCCTCGATCCCAACGGAACCCTTTCTCTGTTCAGCTATAGCTCAGAGATCGATCTAGGTGATGCTGTGGGAGTCCTCAGCTCGACGAGCGTATCGGCGAGCTGCCTGGCCGCGCTCGCGCCATAGGACAGGTCAAGAGAACCCATGCTCGACCCACTTTCCAATTCACGAATTCCGAGAGACGCCGAGAGACGCTTGATAGGGCATCTCGGCACCACAACCATCCCCAGCAGGGGAAAGACCACTAGCGAGGAAATCATGATTCCACACGCACACCAACTTAGCGTCGCAGGGCGAATGGCATTTCGGGCACTAGCACTGGCTGGCGCGGTCACCCTTGTTGTGACCGCGGGCTGCGGCGGCGGCTCCTCAGGCGGGAATGCCGATAGCGCTCCTATCATCAAGAATGATGCTGGGCCGGACGCGCAGCTCGTACCGGATGCGCAGAGCGTGCCGGATGCGCTGCTCGTGCCAGATGCGCAGAGCGTGCCGGATGCGCAGAGCGTACCGGATGCGCAGAGCGTACCGGATGCGGCGGGCAAAGACGCTCCGGTTGGACCCGAGGTGCCTCTGTTGATTGATGCCACTCCTTTCGTCGACGCACCGGACGCGGCAGCGGCCGAGGTCGGTGGCGTGGATTCTTCAACCCCGATTGACGGTGGTGTTATTGGTAGTTGTCCGAGCGCCGTCCATGCGTGGAGCTATCCAGTCCAGGCCCTCTATTCGGCCGCCTGGGACAACGACGGAACTCTGCTGACCGGCGCCACTTTCTATAACACCACGACGGTGTTCGGTGGCAAGTCGGTGACCAACAAGGGAAGTGCGGACCTTCTTGTCGCCAAGCTCAATCCGAGCACCGGAAATGCCAACTGGGTGTTCACTGCTGGGGACTCGAATGACCAGAGCTTCGGCGGCCTGGTTCCTGTGGGCGGAACCATCGCAGTGCACGGCACCTTCAATGGCACTCTGGATATCGATCCCGTGAACCGCACGATACCGCCCATCATCAACCCTGCCAAGGCAACGATTGATTTCCTGGTTGGCCTCAAGGACAGCGATGGAAGTGGCGTCTGGTCGGAGTCCATCGATCTGGGAGGTGGATCGATTGGCAACCTGGCAGCAAACCCGGGCAAGGACTATTTCCTCGTCTGTGGCTCGGCCAAGAACGACGCGGCAGACCTTACTGCGGTTGGGACTCCGGGGGGAGGATCGGACGTGGTGGTAGCGGCGGTGAAGGCGAGCGACGGCTCCGTGATCTGGGCCAAGCTCTTCGGAGGCGCCATGGACCAGAAATGCCTCTCGGCGGCCCTCGACGACAGTGGCAACGCCTACTTTGCCGGTACCTACGCCGGATCGCTCAATTTCGGTAACGGAGCGCTCACCCCCGCACCCAACGCCGCTACTGATGGCATCGCCTGGGTGGCCAAGTTCAAGGGCACGGACGGTACATTGCTTGCCGCCAAGTCATTTGGCACCGCGGGATTTGTTTCGCCCAATGCCTTATCAATCGATCCTCAAGGGGCTTTGCTGATGGCGGGACAGACTCAGTCAAACGTGACCTTTGGCGCGCAGCCTCTCACTTTGAGCGGCACCGCCGATGGTTTCGTTGCCAAGCTCGATTCCTCATCCCTGACCCCCGTGTGGGCGCGTTCTCTGTCCGAGCAGCCTGGCAAGTTTGCCGGGTGCACTGGTATCGCCTCCGACTCCGCGGGCAACGTGACTGTGGTTGGCCGTTTCCAGCAAACCCTTGCCGTGGGCCCCGGTAGCACCGCTCTACAGGCGGCCGTGCCTGTCGGCGGAGGAACTAACTCAGGCGAAATCTTCATCGCTACGTTGAGCGGCGTCTCTGGAGCCACACTCTGCGCCAGGAACTACGGGGATCCCTCGTCCGCAGGAAGCGCCCCTGATGGGGTTTCCGTCAATAGTCGCGCGACGGGCACCGATAAGGACCGAGTCGCGATCTTTGGCTTGTTCACGAACGTGATCAATTTCGGGGGGTCGACGACAGCCCTCAGCGGGGGATCGAGCTCGGGTGGGGCTGGCTTCCTGCTCGAGATGTAGGCCCGACACGGTTTCCAATACCGCGCTAATTGCCGGCAAACGGATAGGAGAATCGCTCCATGGCTACCTATAGGTCACTTTCGAAAAGCCTTGGTCACCTATCCGTTTTGCTTGCCCTGGGATTGACGGCTTCTTGTGGCAGCAATACCTCCAATGAAAAGGTCGATGCCGGCCAGCGCAAGTACTGCAACGTCACAGGCGTCGACAGCGGCTGCGATGCCTCGGCAGGAGACCGCGGGATCATCGACTCCCATGGTAACGAGCCGGAGTCTGCTTCCGGCAGCAACGACGGTCCCGTTCCTGATTTGCGTTCCTCGGTCCCGGACAGTGCGGATACAAAGGCGGTCGCGGTGGAAGGCGGGATACTCGAAGCCGGCTCCGATCGAGCACCGCTGGATGATGGACCGGACGTCAGGAGCGCCGGAGGTAGCCTGAGTGGAACGGGTGGCGCAAGCGGGAGTGGGGGGGCAGGTGCAGGCGGAATAGTGGGTGCAGGCGGAGCGAAAACCGACGCCGCAGCCGGCGCCGCCCCGGACAGTTCAGACGGCCCTGCTCCGGATGTATCAGACGCTCCTGTTTCGGACGCTTCAGACGGCCCTGCTCCGGACGCTTCAGACGCTCCTGTTTCGGACGCTTCAGACGCTCCTGCTTCGGACTCTTCAGACGCTCCTGCTCCGGACGCTTCAGACGGCCATGCTGCGGCTGACACTGCCGATGTGCGGCCTGATGGTCCAGCTCAAACGTGCAGCATCGCCAATCCGGCCTGGGCCAAAGCTTGGCCACATAGCTCGCTTGCGCCAGGATCCCTCACGGCGACCCTCGCCAGCGGGCAGGGGTTGGCGGTTGCCCCTGATGGAAATCGTTGGGCCACCGGGAAGCTTTATGCATCGCTGGACCTGGGCACTGGGCAGGCGCTTCCTTACACGACCGCATCGCCTGCGACAAGTGATGGCTTCTTGGCCAAGTTGGATCCAGCAACGGGGCTGGCCACCCAGGCTTTTCGCTTTGGTGATACAGGTGCCAGTGACCAGTACGGCGCAGGCGTTGCGATTGCCCAGGGTGGTAACGTGGGAGTCATCGGCTATTACAGCGCTTCAGTTCTATTCACGAGCAAGGGTAAGGCGAAGGGGAGTATCTCGGGCATCGACAACCTGCAGGGTACTTCCTCGGATCCGGGTGCGGGGATGTGGTTCTACCTGGTCGCCAATGGCGCGAGCTCTGCCGCGACGGTTCCCTATGTCACTCCGGTGAAAGCGGCATCGGTCGATGTCGGCACCGGTGCGCTTCTGGCTATTACTTCCAATCCGAGCAAAGGTCTGTTCGCGGTTTGCGGAAAGACCCATATTGCTGATTTGGGGTCCGGCACCGGCGGACTTTCCACAGACGCAACCGTCACCTACGGTGGCTCCATGGACATCATCGTGGCGGTAGTCGATGCCACAACTGGCAGCGTGGTCTGGGGACACCAATTTGGTGGCGTTGGCGATCAGACTTGCAATGCCGTTGCAATGGACAGCACGGGCAATGTGTACATCGCCGGCACCTACAACGGCAGCCTGGATTTCGGTGGCGGCCGCGCCTTCACATCGGTAGCTACCTCGGGCCTCGCTCTTCCGTACGTGGCGGTGCTTGCCGCTGCCGATGGCACCGTCACCCAGGCCAAGACGTGGGGGACGAGCGGCAACAACGCCATCAATAGCATTGCGGTCGATGGCAGCAGTGTGTACATCGGGGGTGCTCTGAACGCTTCCGTAAGCTTTGGTAGTATCGTGCCACAGTATTATGGCCAGCTGGATGCCCTCGTGGTTAAACTGGATACCTTGCTCGCCGCTAGCTGGGGCAAGTCCTTCGGAGACGCAAGTTACGACCAGAAAGTATCGAGTCTGGATGTTACTTCCGCGGGCGTTGTGACCATCGGTGGCTCATTTATGGGGAACTTGCAAGGGCTTGGGCTTGTCGCACCCGAGAACTCTCGAAACCATGCCTTCTCAGCCCAACTCTCCGGAGCCGACGGAAGCACCGTGTGTGCTTATGAGTATGGCGACGACCCCGGTAATCAAAGCGTCACGGCTGTCACCGTGGCCCGAGCCGCCTCGGGCGCGCTTGCAGACTCCGTTGTCATTGGTGGTACGTTCAAGAGCACCCTTGCCCTGGGTTCGACGACGTTGACCTGGCCTGGTACTCCGACATGCAGCATGGATGGTGATTGCACGTCACCTCTGGTTTGCGCCGCCGGAACCTGTGTAAGCACGCAAGATAACACTACCTTCATTTCCCGGCTCAGCCCCTGAGCGTCCAAGGGCCGGCGCAGGCCGACCACCGTTGGCGTTCTTTTGCGCTGATAGCTGCAGCTCCGGTGCGGGCGTCGTGGATGAGGGCAGTATCCTCACCTGCCAGACGTCCAGCCCAGGTGTCGCCATGCCGAAGCAGAACGTGGGCGCCGAGGGCGAGACCTGTCCGACCGCGAGCAGCGCGGGCAACAAGTGCTCTCCGTTCGTCGGCGATGGCAAAATCTACGGCGCCTCTAGTTGCCCACTGGACAGCAGTGGTACCACTCCTGCTTGTGTCACCGGGAACCGCGCGGGCTACCCGGCCGCGGTGTTCCCGGCGAGCACCTACACGAAGCTCAGCACCCTGTAGCAAACGGCATGCGCTACGGGACGTAGGGAGTCGAGGACTGCGCCCCTTTTCTCTTCTCTGGCGCGGTTGTCGCGATTCCCCGACGACCGCGCGATGTACAACCTGCCGTTGGCGACGGGTGCGGCCGATGTGGAAATGAGGACAAGAGTTCTCCCAACCGGGGCAAGCGACCACCCAATGGGGCAACGGTCTTCGCAGCCGCGGCAGCTGGCGTCGCGGTAGGTGCCCTTGTTGGCATTCGGACTGAAACCATACTGCCACTGGCGCCGCAGCAAACGTCGACTATCCTCGCGCTCTTGCCATGAGCTCGGCACGACGATGGTCTCTTTGCGCGGGGCTGTTCCTCCTGACCGTCATGTCGTACGCGCCCGGCATGCACGGCGAATTCGTGCTCGATGACCAGCACACGGTCGAATCGTCTTCCGGCATTCGGCACCTCGACCACTACCTCGACCCCGCGGTTTGGCTAGGCATTCTCCGAGCCAACCGTGTCGTCACCGAGCTGACCTTCGCGCTCGACTACGCCGTCTGCAAGCTCGACCCTTTCCTGTATCACGCGACCAACGTCGCGATCCACCTAGGCGCCGTGTTGCTCGTCTACGCCTTCGTGCGCAGGCTGCTCGACGATGGCGGTTTGGCCGGGGAAAGGTATCTGGCGTGGGCGGTCGCCGCGGTCTTCGCGATCCATCCCCTGCAAACGCAGGCCGTGATCTATGTCTCCCAGCGCGCGGAATCGCTCGCCAGCGCGCTCTACCTCGGCGCGCTTCTGCTCGTGCTGGCGGCCGAGCGACGTGGACTCACCTGGGCGGGGGCCGCTCTGTATCTCGCGGCTCTCGTGGTCTTCATCTTGGGTATGGGCGCCAAGAGCATCGTGCTGACCATGCCGCTCGCCTATTTGCTCATCGGGTTGCTTCCTGGCCGCGCCTCGTACGCCGAAAAGCTCGCACGGCCGGCGAAGCGGATCCTGCTTGTCACTCCCTTCGTGCTCTGTTCCTTGCTTGCGATGTTGCGAACCCTACCGACTTTTCAGGGCCGGGCTCCCGCGCTGAACACGGCTGGCTTTGCCATTCCTTCGCTTCCACTCTGGCGCTACTTCTTGACCGAGTGGCACGTCGTGGTGACCTATTTGCGCTTGCTCTTCTGGCCGACTGGCCAGCATCTGGATTGGGATTTTCCGCTCGCGCGCGGGCCAACCGATCCGTCAGCGTGGCTGTGTGGCTTGCTGCTGGCTGCACTCCTGCTCGGGGCCGGCTACGCCTTCTTGCGTTTCCGTGCTCGCGACGACCGGGTGGGCTCGGTTGCCAGGGTTGCCAGCTTTGGAGTGTTCTGGTTCTTCCTGGTGCTTTCGCTGACCTCGTCGATTGTTCCGCTACTCGACGTTCTGTTCGAGCATCGCCTCTACCTCGCGTCGCTCGGGATCTATCTTGCCGCCATCGTGCTGGTGGACCATGCCCTTTGCCGATTGTCTAAGAGCAGAAGACAGCGCTTGGCGACTGTGTTGGTTGTATTGCTGTGCGGATCTCTCGCGACACTGACTTACCTTCGGGCCTCGGTGTGGAAATCCAAGCTCCTTCTGTGGAGCGAAGTCGTCGAAAAGTCGCCGCGCAAGGCGCGAGGTCACCTGAACCTGGCCGAGACACTCCGCAAGTTAGGGCAGCCCCAACGGGCCGTCGAGGAGTGCCAAGTAGCGCTTAGCCTGGCAAAGAACGACTCACAGTGGATTCGCACCAACGCTCGCGGAGAAATGGCGGCGGCCCTCTTTGCGCAATCCCGGCGTGACGAGGCCATCGCGGTTCTCAAGGCAGGTTTGCAGGAAGATCCTGACGATGCCGGCCTGTGGGGCGCGCTGGCCGTGATGTATTTTCAGCAAGACGATCTGACCCAGGCCGAGTGCGCGGCCGAGCGCTATGTGCGGGCCGGCGACCATCTCGCGGCCGCCTATCGCGTGCAGGGGTTCGTGCGCATGCGCCGAGGAAACTACGCCGGCGGCACCGAGGCCTTCGAACAGGCCCTCCGGCTGGAACCCGACGAGCTGCAAAATGCTCTTTTGGTCGCGGCCGCCTACCGCACCCAGGGGCGTGGCCAGCGGCTTGGCTGAGCATTTTTCGTTCCGAACGTGTTCTTACCGAGTTTACGTTTGCGCTCGACTACGCTGTCGGCGGGCTCGACCCTTTTTCGTATCACGCGACCAATCTAGCGATACACCTGGGTGTCGTGTTGCTCGTCTACGCCTTCGTGCGCAGGATGCTCGACCTTGGCGGCTTGGCCGAGGGAAGGCCTCTGGCGTTGGCGGTGGCCGCGGTCTTCGCGCTCCATCCCTTGCAAACCGAGGCAGTGATCTATGTCTCCCAGCGCGCGGAATCGCTGGCCAGCGGGCTTTACCTCGTCGCACTTCTACTCGTGCTGGCAGCCGAGCGACGTGGACGCACACGGGCGGGGGCCACTCTGTATCTGGCGGCCCTCGTAGTTTTCATCTTGGGCTTGGGCACCAAGAGCATCGTGCTGACCATGCCCCTGGCCTACTTGCTAATCGGGTTGCTTCCTGGTCGAGCCTTGTACGCCGAAAAGCTCGCCCCCCTGGCAAAGCGGATCCTGCTCGTCGTTCCGTTCGTGCTTTGTTCCTTGCTCGTGGTGTTGCGAACCGTGCCGACTTTTCAGGGCCGGTATCGGGGGCTGAACACGGCTGGCTTCGATATTCCTTCGCTTCCACCCTGGCGCTACTTCTTGACCGAGTGGCACGTCGTCGTGATCTACTTGCGTCTGCTCTTCTCGCCAGTCGGCCAGAATGTGGACTGGGATTTCCCGCTCGCGCGCGGGCCGAGCGATCCAACGGCGTGGCTGTGTGGCTTGCTGCTGACCGCTCTGCTGCTCGGGACCAGCTATGTCTACTGGCGTTTCCGTGCTCGCAACGACCGGGTGGGCTCCGTCGCCAGAGTCGCTGTCTTCGGCCTGTTCTGGTTCTTCCTCGTGCTATCGCTGACCTCTTCGTTCATTCCGATCCTCGACGTGCTGGTGGAACACCGTCTCTACCTCGCCTCCGTGGGCCTCTTTCTCGCCGTCCTCGCGCTTGCCGGACTAGCCTTGCGCCGGTTGCCTGAAACGAAGCAGCGGCGTTTGGCGCCCGCGTTGTTTCTCCTCCTCTGTACAGGCCTGTCGGTCATGACGTACCACCGAACCTGCGCTTGGCAAACCATGCTCCGGCTCTGGACCGACGCCGTCGCGAAATCACCGCGCAAGGCCCGGCCGCACGCCGGCCTCGGGGGTGCCCTTCACCTCAAGGGCGAGCTTTCGTCGGCAATCGAGCAGTACCTGACGGCGTTGCTCCTGGCAGGCGACGAGCCGGTCTGGATTCGCAGCCGCATCTACGAAAAACTCGCCACCGCTTACCTGGCGCAGGGGCGTACCGTGGAAGCCATCGCCGCCGTCCAGAAGGGTTTGCAGGAGGATCCGGAGAGCAATCCATTGCAGGGCGCCCTCGCGGTCGCGTACCTGCGCGGCCATCGCTTGCAGGAATCCAAGGCCGCCGCTGAGCACGCCGTGCGCACAAGTACCAGCCCCGCGACCGCGCTTCTGGTGCTCGGTCTGGTGCAAGCGGAATTGGGTGACCAAGCAAGCGCCGTGGATGCATTCCAACGAGCGCTCGCGCTGGAGCCGGATCTCTGGAAGGGAAGGCTCTATTTGGCAGGGATCTACCGCGCGCAAGGGCGGATACAGGAAGCGTGCGCGGTTTTGCGTGTGCTTAAAAAAACGGACGCCGATAAAATTCCCGCAGAAGTGGAGCGGCAGATCGCATCCTGTTCAGCCGATTGACCGGATCTACTGTTTCATTTATGTCACACAACGTTCACTATCGGCACGAAGGACGCTAAGTCGCCTCGCTAGGCGTCATTCACAGTCACCCAATTCTCCGCCAGTAGCACGAGGAATTGCCGCTTGAGACGAACCGTTGCGCCTGCGGGATGCACCAGCATGTCGTAACGACGTCACCAACAGTTGGCAAAGAGCTCACGCATTCTGTTCTTGCAAAGTGGTATCTGGTTGGCCGCCAACAGCTATCACCCTGGTGCGAACGAATCCGGAACAGAAACGCAATTGCAGACAGAGACTCTGTAAACAGAAATGGTTCGAAGGAGGCAGAACAATGAAATCTATTTGGACACAAACAAAAAGGATGGTCGGAATCGCGATTCCGGCCTCGATGGCCGTCATGGTCATCGGCAGCGGCGCCGCCTGGGCGCAGATCGAAACCTGCCCCGGTATCAACACGGATCCGGCAACGCTGCCGATCGTAGGGTTTCCAGGTTACATGAGTGATGCCGACGTAGCTGCGTGCAACGCTGCCTACGGCGGTTGCTTCACCATGGCCGGCTCGGACACCCTGACCAACATCGCCCAGGGCGCCATCGCAGGATCCCATGCTTGCTTGAGCTACCACAATGTCGGCTCCAGCCAGGGGGAAGCCAACATGCTGTTTGGTGGCGGCATCAGCGGCCTGAGCAGCAGGGCCCAGACGGCCTATCAAGGCCTCGCCCCCATGTCGCGTAACTTCACCTCGGCCATTCTGGGCAACGCGACCGGCGCGACCTGGGCGCCGAGCGCGACCAACGTGGTTGCTATCGACGCGGGCGTTGTCACTTTCCAGCCCATGACTGGTCAGTGCGTCGACCTCGACGATGCGATTCCCGCGGCCTGCGCCTCGGCCTGCTCCGGCGCCGTCTCGAGGAACGTCAGCGCCATGGCCGTGCTTGTCAGCGGGATGCCCGCCGGTTCGACCACGGTGAGCAAGGGCACCACCGCGGAGTGTTCGGATCCCTGCCGCACCTGTCTCGTCGGCTACCTGGCCAGCGCGAGCTGCGAGCCGGTCAACCGCATCGAGCACATCTATCGCCGCGACGACAAGTCGGGCACCCAGGATACCTTTCGCGAGAAGCTCGTCGACAATGGTGGCAACCCGGTCAAGTTCTGGTGCAACGGCAAGTCCGAGGGCAACAACGGCTTGCCCGGCGGCAACATCAAGAACGAGGACCTGGACCCGATTCGTCGTGGATGCGTAAACGAAGACAGCACGCACGCTTACTCCAAGTGCAGCTACTACCCCTTGAAGTACACCTGCAAGTTTGGCGATCCAGTCCTTCCGGCCAACGGCTCCATCACTGTAAGCGAGCCCACCGGAGCTACCTACAATTCAACGACCCACAAGTGGACGGAAACCACCGCATCCGTCACCTACACCAATCCGCACAACGTGGATATCTCATGTTCGCAGGGCCTGGTCGTTGCCCTCTCCGAAGCCGATCCCAATGATACCGACATCACCGTCTCCATCGGCAACCGCGTGAAGAATGATCCCAACGGCTTCTCCATCGGCCTGGCCGGTATGGCGTCGACGACGCTCATCAGCCCACCCAACGACGCCGTCAACATCAACACCATCACCACGGATCAGGGCAACATCTACCCCGGTGCGTACAAGTTCTCGCGCCGTCTCTTCCTCCAGCGCAATGCCTCGTTCACCGATTCGGCTGGTATATGCGTGGCCAACGGCGGCACCGCCAGCGCAGCGCCCTGTGACACGAAAGCCGGTCGCAAGGCTGAAGAGACCAAGATGTTCAACTGGGCGACAGGCAACGGCGTCAATGGTTGCAACCTGACTCCGGCCATCGCGGCCTCGGGCTTCCTCGACAGGATGGAGTACGGCTGCACCGACAACTGCAGCTCGGGCTCGGGTAGTCAGCAAGAGAGCGGCATTCTTACCTGCCTTGGGGCCGGTCCTGGTGTCGGAACGCCCAAGCAGAACGTGGGCGCCGAGGGCGAGCCTTGCCCAACCGTCAGCAGCGCGGACAGCAAGTGCTATCCCTACGTTGGCGATGGCGTTCTCTACGGTTCTTGCCCAGTTGATGGCACCAGCAATGCTTGCGTGACTGGCAACCCCGCGGGTTACCCGGCCACGGTGTTCCCGGCCAGCACCTACACGAAGCTCAGCAGCCTGTAGCAAACGGCATATCTGTTACCGGGCGTAGCGAGTTGAGGAGTGCCTCCTTTTCTGTTCCCTGGCTCGTGAGTGTCGTCGGGAAATTTCCCGACGGCACTTATCCCAGAGCCAGCAAGTCGAACGAGGAGCCGAGGTCGCGGGCGGCGGGTCACACCGGAGCAGAGCGCTGCAAGCGCGGTGTGAAGCAGGATTGAGCAGTACAGCAGACAGACAAACCAATCAGTCCATCGAAACGATCAGTCAAAAACGAAAGTCTTCAAGGAGAACTCAAATGCAACGCAATCGAATGACATGGATGGCCGCCATGCTGGGCATGGCCGCCGTTTCAAGCCTCGTGGGTTGTGGCAAGGGAATGAGCGCCAGCAACAAGGGCGCGGCCACACTCAATGTCCACAATATGCTGCAAGCCACTGACGCCAAGAGCGCGAAGGTGGTCGTGCAGGGCGCCGCTGAAAGCGTCAACCTGACGATTCCCCTCGTGGCAAACGCGACGAGCACGCAGTGGTCCGCCATCGTCAGCGACCTGCCGATCGGCACCGACTACGTCTTCACCGCCTCCGCCTATGCGGCCGACGGCACGACTCTGCTCTACACGGGCGCGGTGAGCGGCCAGTCCATCGCCAAGAACCAGACCGCGAACATCGCGATCGACATGAACCAGGTCGCGCCGTCTGTTAGCCTCTCGGATGAGGCCCCGGTGATCAATGGCCTTAGCGAGACGGCGAGCTGCGTTTCGAGGAACGACACGGTCGTCATCAAGGCTACGGCCCACGATCCCGATGCTGGCGATACGGCTGGCATGGCTTGGGCGTGGTCCGTGGACGCGACCTGCGGCACGCTCAGCGCTCCCGTCAACGTCGCAGGCACGGACACGACTCCCGGTACCTCGACGGTCACTTTCACCGCGACCTCCAGCAGTGCCAACTGCCAGGTCAACCTGACCATCGCGGATGCCCGCCAGCCGGCCGTGCTCATGACCACCGGCTCGGTCACCGTCTCGATCGGCGATTCCTGCGCGTTCGGCAATGCCAAGATCACCGCCATCCCGAACACCTGCCCGGTGGTTGCGAACGTCGGCGCTAGCGTCGTCCCCGTGCAGAATACGCCCTCCTATGTGCCGATGGTCGTTGGCCAGTCCACGTGGGTTTCGGTGTCCGCCACGGATGCCGACAACGATACGCTCCTCTACAGCTGGTCCTCGCCGGACTGCGCTGGTGGCACTCCGTCCACCACCTTTGGTAACTTCAACGCTCCCACGAGCACGGCCGGGACGTGGTTCCTGCTGACCTCCGCTCCCACGAGCGGTACCTGCACCTTCCTGGTGCACGTGTCCGATGGTACGTTCGCGGACGGCAAGCCCAAGTGCGACATCGTCAACCACCTCAGCTTGCCGGTCAAGGGCGCGGGCGACGTGGTGAAGGCCAACCCGGTCTTCGGCTTCGACTACCAGAGCAAGGGCACTGTCAGTGATGGCGACACCGTGAAGCTCGAGATCGTCGCCCCGACCCCGAGCACCTGCCCCTCTGCGTACACGCTGGTCTGGAGCCCGGCTGGAACGCCGCTTGCGACGCTCGATCCGCCGTTCACGACCGGTATCACCTTCACCGCTCCGACCGGCGCGGGCTCGAACGGTGCCAACGTGACCGTGACCGCGACCTGCCCCGACACGGGTCTCAACACCGTCCACTCATTCGCCTTGGTCGGCACGAACGCTGTCTGCAACGGCGCTGCTGACGGCACCGACTGTACCTCGACGGCTCAGCTCACCGACAAGTGCGTCACTGCGGCGAAGTGCGCGACGGGTCAGTGTGTCGCTCAGACCTCGGTCACCTGCCCCGCGAGCACCGTGGCTTGCCAGACCAATGTCTGCGGCCACACCACCGACGGTCAGTGCCACCTCCAGGCCTCGAGCGACG
This sequence comes from uncultured Myxococcales bacterium, assembly GCA_964616265.1. GTDB lineage: Bacteria > Myxococcota_A > Polyangia > Fen-1088 > Fen-1088 > Fen-1118. Next base: position 29,068 of record CAZTTW010000001.1, read on the forward strand.
GCACGGCCTGCAACGACGGCCTCGCCTGCACCACGGCGGACAAGTGCGCTGCCGGTACCTGCGGCGGCACGGCTGTGGTCTGCACGGCGAGCGGCAATGCTTGCCAGACCAGCACCTGCGCGGAGCCGAGCGGCACCTGCGTGGTCGCCAACGCGGCTAACGGCACCACCTGCAACGACGGCCTCGCTTGCACCACTGGCGACACATGCACCAATGGCACCTGCGCTGGTACACAGGTCTCCTGCCCGAGCGGCCAGACCTGCTTTGAGAGCGGCGGCGGCACTTGCCAGGACGTTCAGTGCAGCTACCCGGCCGCGAACGCCGTGGCTGCCTTCGTCCCGACCCTCAACGGCATCGGCGGTGGCACTACCTCGCTCTGGGATACGGGCAAGTTCTTCCCGAACCTCTTGGGCGGCACGGACGTTGGCTTCAACTTTGGCGCCAACACTGTCACGACCACTGGCAGCGCCGACTTGTTCTTGAACAAGTTGGATCCGACCACTGGCAAGGCCCTGGCTTCCTTCAGCGCGGGCAACGGCGGTGGTGGTGACCAGATCGGCGCGGCAGTTGCGGTCGCTGGAAATGGTAATCCCGTCGTTATTGGTTCATTCACTGCAGGCAAGATCGTCTTCAGTGGCACAGGGGCTGGCGCGGGCGTCGGTACCAAATACCTGACGGGGAGCAGCGGGGCGGCAGGTGCGGCCATGAACTTCTACATGGTCGTCAACGGCACCACTTCCACTACCGGGCCGTCCGTCACCAATATCGGGGGAGCCGCGGTGGACATGGGCACCGGCGCTCTTATCGCCGCTGCTTCCAATCCCAGCCAGAATACTGTCGCCATCTGCGGCAAGATCGCTCTGGCCGGCGGCGACACCGGTGCGGGCTTCGGCGGTCTCAGCACCGACGCGACCATCACCTACGGCGGCGCTACGGACATTATCGTGGCCGTCATCGACGCTACGACTGGCTCCATCAAATGGGGTCATGAGTTCGGTGGAGCCGGCGATCAACAGTGCACCGCAATCGCCATGGACGCCTCTGGCAATGTCTACATCGCCGGTACCTACAACGGCGCCTTGGACTTCGGTGGCGGCCACGCCTTCCCGACGGTGGCTACCACGGGCCTCGCTCTCCCGTACGCGGCGGTGCTCTCGGCCGCTACCGGTACCGTTACCCAGGCCGCGACCTGGGGCACGAGCGGCAACAACGCCGTCAACGCCATCGCGACCAACGGGACGCAAGTGTACATCGGTGGCGCCTTGGGTGCCAACACCACCTTCGGCACCGTCAGCCTGATCGACAGCGGTCTGACCGACGCGTTCGTCCTCAAGATGAACGCCAGCCTCACCCCGCAGTGCGGTGTCGCCCTCGGCGATGCCACGTTCGACCAGTCGGTCAAGGGCCTCGGCCTCGACCCGACCGGCGCGACCTTGTATGTCGGCGGCGCCTTCACGGGCACTCTCTCGCCAACCACCCTGGTTTCGGCGAACTCGACCCTTGATGGCTTCACCATCGAGCTCGGGACCGCGAACTGCACCATCGGCTGCCCGAAGGGTGTCAGCGAGGACAAGGCAGTCTACAATGCTGCCACCAACACGCCGCCGGCCGGTACGCAGACCGTCGGTGCGATTGCGATGCAGGGCACGGGCCTGGCGAACTTGTGGATTGCTGGTCTCTACTCGAGCACCATGTCCCTGGGCTCGGGCGCCACGCTGGTCTCGCTTCCGCCCACGGGAAGCGCGGGCACGGCGTACAACTACGTCGCCCACCTCGTTCCGTAATCGGGTGACTTCCTAGCTTAAGAGCCGACGACGAATCGGCTCACCTATTCGAGAGAAAAGGGGCGTCCAACAGTGGGCGCCCCTTTTCTTTTGCGACCACAGAATTCAATGCATTTCGGCGCACGCAACAGAATTGCAACCGCTCTGTTACAACAGGCACATCGGGTGCATTTCAATTGACCGAGATTCCCAGCGTTGCTAATAGCCACCCAGCTTTTGAGGCATATGGAGGAGCTATGAACTTGCCGAAAACTCTTGGAATTGTGGGAGCTGTGGTGGGCGCGGCCACGCTGGTCAGTCCTGACCCGGTTTTCGCTCAAGGCGGCATTCCCAACTGCGCAGACCTCGAGAACCCGATCTACATGACCGGTACGACCGCCGTTACTCCCGTCGTCCAACTCTTCGGCGCGAGGCTCAAGAATGTCCACCTGACTTTGCTATGGAACAGCCTCCGCGACGGGTGCGGCTCGGTCGGCGACTTCTTGAGCACTGCAATCGATACATCAACTGTCCCGGTGTACTCCTACTACCAGGAGTCTACAGACGCGACTGGGAAGGTGGTGGCTCTCCAGTGCAATGCGGCCCGCGGAAAAAAAGCGGATCTCGTGATCAACGATGTTGGGTACTCAAGTTGTAACAGCGGCGCTGCCGGGACGTTGCCCGCTACGGCGGCAGAGTTTCCTGGCCCTGTGCAAGGCGCGGTTCCCATCGTACCGAGCAGCTTCTTCGCCAACAACGACATAATGGCCGAAGAACTGCAGGCCATGTACATTTGCGGATCAATCGCGAACATCCTCGGTCTTAATCCAATCTACGACTACAGTGGAACAACCAGCGGCCTGCGCGAGCTTTTTGCCCGCGACATCGGGTTGCCAGGCTCAGCTTCCATTAATAGCGGCCTCGGCACGGACCTTAAGGCCGACTCCATTGTAGGCCAAGTCTCTACCGGTACTACCAGTTTTGGCTACACTTCCACGGAGTTCTACGACCAGTTTCGCGACCGCGTGAATGCACTCAAAGTGCGCGGGGTCGGACAGAAGCTGGCCTACTGGCCCGATTCGGACAAGACCAACACTGACAAGATCAACATTCGCGAGGGACGATACACACTTCAGGGAACGCTCCGATTGGTCACCAAGGTGGACGGCAATGGCGTACCCACCAACCCAACGGTCAAGAACATCATCGACTGGTTTCAGCAGAATCCGGTCGATCCCAGCCTGCAACTGCCCTTCGACATCACTGAGATCTACGCCAAGGGCGGCGTCGTTCCGAGGTGTGCCATGAAGGTTACGAACGACGGCGACAAGGCGGTCTTTAAGCATTTCTACCCAGCACAGCCGTGTCATTGCGCCTTTCAGGTGCTGGCCACGGGCAAGACCAGTATTCCGGGCTGCGTGCCATGCGGCGGGGGCGCGGGGGCCGTGGACAGCGGCGTTACTGCCGTGGCCGGCACTTGTGCCACGAACCAGATCTGCAGCCATGGATACTGTGAGCAACCTTAGCTGGCACGAGAGAGCAGAAGGAGAACAAAATGCGTAGAGGATTTATACCAGCTCTGTTGCTTGGCTTGCTGCTTGTCGGCTGTAATTCCACGAATAGCGCATCGCCATCCAATACGGCTACTTCAACGGCCACTTCAACGGTCACTTCGACGGCCACCTCGACAGTCACTTCGTCCGTCACTTCGACGGTTACAGACACTACCCCCGATGCCGGATGTGACGAAGACGCTGTTGGTGAGAACTACTACATCCAAAACTGCACGCCAGGCGGGAATGGAACACCGATTCTGCGCCAGATTCCCACTGTTGTTCAGAACAACTGCCAGCCGTGATGCTCGTGCCTTTCAGGATGTCAAGGCAGGCCATTAGCCTGGCAACAGGAATCGGACTGCTCGCTGTCCTTGCCGTACCGGCGCTTGCCCAAGCCGCGTCGCCCGGAAGGAAGGGCAAGGAGCCTCAGCCGGATCCCATGGCGGAGATCGAGAAGCTCAAGGTGGATTTCGAGCAGCGCCTGGCTGACGAGGAGGCCGCCTCGAAGCAGCGCGAAGAGGCTATTCGCAAAGAGGCGGCGGCCGCCGTCGAGTCAGCCCGCGAAGAGGCCGACAAGCGGATGGAGGCTGATCGCAACGAGCGTCAGGCGGACGCCCTTCGTTTGAACAAGGCCTTGGAGGCGGCTGCCCAGCGCGAGGACGAGCGTGAGCGCAACGCACCTCCTTCGGTTGGCGCTGGTACGGCGGGCGTGTCGCTCTACGGGTATGTGCAGGCGGACTACCAGATTCGCCAGTCCTCGGAAGATCAGTTGGATGCGAGCGGACTGCCGCTCAATCAAGATCGTTTTCTCATCCGGCGTGCCCGCCTGGGGGCGACGATGGAGCGCCACTATGGCGAGGGCCGTATCGAGGTCGATGGAAACACAGTGAATGGGCCTGCGTTTCGACTGACGGACGCGGAAGCTTCGGTCAAGTTGCCGGGGGCGGGCGACAGCGCCGCGCCGGTCGCCATGGGAACCATGGGCCTTTTCCGGATTCCTTTTGGGCGCGAAGTGCCGCAGGACGACCGCTACCGTCTGTTCATGGAGCGAAGCACGGCAGCGCGAGCGCTTTTTCCGGGCGAAGCCGACCTGGGCGCGCGCCTTTCTGGGGGCTGGCACTTCATTCGCTATGCCCTGGCGGTGATGAATGGGCAGCCTTTGGGAAGCAGCGCCTTTGCGGGGCTCGACCCGAATCATCAGAAGGACATCCTCGGTCGCGTCGGAGTGGAGCAATCCCTCGACAGAGTCGCCTTCGCAGGCGGCTTTTCCGGGCTGCGCGGAACCGGCTTCCACGCGGGTTTGGCGGCGAGCAAGCCCAGCCTGCAGTGGAACGACGCCAATGAAAACAATCAACTTTCGTCCGATGAGATCAAGGGGATTCCGGGAACGCCGGCGTCGCCATCGTCCAATTTCACGCGCCTGGCGTTCGGCGCGGACGCGTCCTTGTCGGTGAGCTTTTCGTCGCTCATCAAGACGACTTTAGCCGCGGAGTTCTACCTCGCCAACGACCTCGACCGCGCGATTTTGCCCGCCGACCCGAAAGGCATCGTAAGGCGCGATTTTCGCGAGCTCGGCTACTACGTTTCCCTCGTCCAGGAGTACGGGCGCTGGCGATTGGGTGTTCGCTACGACTATTACAATCCTGATCAGGATTCGAACAAACTGCTCGATATCAACCCGGTTTCGCTTGACGCGAGCTATTCCACTTTGGCTGTGGTTGCGGGTTGCACGGCGTCGTGGGGCAGATTGCTCGTCGAGTACGACCACAATCGCAACCACCTGGGAGTCGACCTCAAAGGCTTGTCGAGCAATCTCGACGACGACGCGGTGTTGGTGCGGGGCGAGGTGAGCTTCTGATGCGGACGTGGTACCACAGCCCCGTCGTGGTGGCGTTGGTCGCGACTTTCGCGCCCGCTTGCGAGTGGTCTTCGAGCACCTCATCGGGAATCACCTCGATTATTCAGATCGAGGGCGGCCAAGCCTATCGAGGCTCCATTTCAGACCCGCCCGCGAAGACCAAGGCCAGCGCCAGCGTGGTGCCGCAGATTGCCGCTT
>CAZTTW010000002.1:0-30660 GCA_964616265.1 uncultured Myxococcales bacterium
CCTTGCCCTCGCCCTTCATGAGCGCCGCGAAGACCTTGCTAGCAGGAATACCCTTCGCTTCGAGCTTCTTGCCGCGCGCAATTTCGTCTTCGACGGCCGCCTTGAACTGCTCGTACGGCACGGCGCCACGAATGGGGCGACCGTTGATGAAGAAGTTCGGAGTGCCCTGCACGCCCATCTTCTTGCCCAGCTCTAAATCGTCGTCGACGCGCTTCTTGGTGGCCGGCGAATCGATGTCCTTCTTGAACTTCTCGACGTCGAGACCGATCTCCTGCGCGTACTTCTCCAAGTCGGGACGCTTCAGGTTCGACTGGTTCGCAAACAATTTGTCGTGCATCTGCCAGAACTTGCCCTGGTTCTCGGCAGCCACGGCGGCCTGTGCGGCCAGCGGTGCGTCACTGTGGAAGGGCAGCGGGTTGTGCTTGAAGAAGATCCGCACCGGGTATTCCTTGACCAGTCGGTCGAGGGTCGGCAAGACGCGGCTGCAGAAAGGACACTGGAAATCCGAGAAGGCGACGATGGTGACGGTCGCCTTGCTCGATCCCCTGGCCTTGCCGTCAAAAGGAACGCACTTGCGCTCGACATCGTCACCCGCGACTGGAGCGCCCGGCGTGGGACACGTGAACTTGGCAGCGGCCGCGCTCCCTCCCACGTTCCAGTTGCCCCGTCCCATGAAATAACCACCGGTGACGGCCCCGATGGCCAGAATGAAGATGATCACTTTGCGCATTGGGTCTCCTTCGACGCTCTCCCGATAAAGTCCCTCCGAAAGGAGGATTTGCTGGCGCTTGTGCCCAGGGACAGAGTCGAACTGTCTACACACGGATTTTCAGTCCGTTGCTCTACCAGTTGAGCTACCTGGGCGAAGGTCGCTCGTCTAACACGGGCGAACCGTTCTAGCAAGCGCACACCTGTGGCCAACCGGTCTGGCGCCGTCTTCATTCCCTGAATTTCCACCAAAAGATAGGTGGACTTGCGTTGTCGCGGAGCCGGTTGGGCCTTCCCCGGCAAACAACGTAGCCAGCCCTTCCCCCACTGCCGCCGGAGTGCTATCACTGGCAGCTCTTGCGCCCGTAGCTCAACTGGATAGAGCATCGGCCTTCGAAGCCGAGGGCTGGGGGTTCGATTCCCTCCGGGCGCGCCGACCTTGATCTGCTGATTTTCCAGGAGGAGCCGATACCGCCTAGCACGCTACCCGGCGGCCCCGTCCATCAGCACCATCCCCGCCACCATGTCTACCGAGATTTGCTCCAGAGCTCGTCTGACCGTGCGGCTGTGCACGCCGGAGCGAACGACCATCACCACTGCATCCACGGAGTCATGGATAATCGAAATGTCGCCGCTTTGGAGTATGGACGGCCCATCGACTACGACGTAGTCAAAGGCGCAGCGCCAGCGCGCAATGGATGCCGAGAAGGTTGGACCGTGAAGACCTTCGCCACCGATGGCATCCGGCGCCACGGCTAGAACGTGCAAAGCGGTGGGCCGCAGCTCCGTGGTCAGCCATGGAGCATCGATCTGTTCCCGGTGGGCAGCCATCTGTGCGTCAAAAGAGCGCACTTGTCGAAGCCCAAAAATCTCCGCCAGCCTCGGGCGACGCAGGTTAGCCTCGACCAGCAGAACACTGAGGCGACCCGACTCGGCCAAGGCCAGCGCAAGATTGGCAGCACACGTGGTCTTTCCTTCGCCGTCCTGCGCACTCGTCACTAGGATCGCACGCGGATCCTTCTGCTCCGCGAGTCGCCGCCGCAAAGCTCGAAACGCGGCTGCTCGTTCGGTGCTCCCATCCATCAGCATGGGCAGGTCGAGCTCGTCAGTATCCGAAAGCGCGAACGGGGTTGCCTCTATCCGCGCCGGAACCACCCGGTAGTTTGCAGCGAGCACCGCAGGCCGCGCCGAGCGCAGGGTTGTTGATGGTACTGGTCTTGCTGTCCCAACCGAAATAGCTGTACCCATCGTCGATACAACCGAAGGCGAAGACGCTGGAGACGATACCGCCGTCGGAATCGATTTCTGAACCGGAATGCCTGAGGCCACAGCCCCGGCACGCGCTCGCACTGCTTCGAGCATCGACCCATCTAGCAGGATGGTCTTTGAGCTGCCGCTTCCATCCACTTCCTTGTCTTTTGCTGGCGTGGCCGGCTTTGGAGCAGGCTGCGCCGCGGGAGGATCAGGGGATTCTCGACGAATCGCCGGCGTCATAGTCCGGACCGGAGCGGACGAGTCGACGGCAACGGTCACCACGGTCGATGGATTTGCTGGTGTGGCCGATCGAGGCATCGTCGCGCGACCGGGTACAGATGCGGCCGACGGACCAGACGGCGTCAGGGTCCGCGCCGGCTCAGCTGGGACTGGCACCGCAGCCACTTGGATCGAAGATGGGTTTGATGGAGCCGACGGCGTCATGGTTCGCGTCAGCGGAAGCGGGCGCCCTCCGGGTGCCGGTGCGCCCGTGGGTGGAGCCACCGAGGGTGGACTTGACGGCGTGACAGTCCGCACCGGCGCGTCCGATGGCTTGGCTGCAGGCGAGGAATAGGCGGGAGTAGCAGTTCGCACCGGAGGCGATGCTCCCGGTCCCCGCAGACCTGAAAGCGAAGTGGTCCCTACGCCTTCGGACCCGGACCGAGGCTTCGATGGAGTCGACCCGATGGCTCCACGCGAAGGCACGTCCGGAAGCGACTGGATCACCTTGGAAGAGGCGGAGCCGGTCGACACGTTCGGGTGCAAGCGCGGATCTTCGATCTTGGGATCAGCCATGTTGTCGGGTCTCGTACTTCGATAAGTTCAGCCATGCTCGACCGGCCGCAGACCTCGTCAACCGAGGAATGCGCGGCCTTAGGTTAGCATGTCCAAGAATAGCGCATGTTCGAACACGCAACCGTTCTAGAAGAGCTAGCCTTCCGAAGCTGCCGCGCTACGGACGAGAGACTCGGCTCGTCATCGAGCCACCTCACGGATGAGAACCCTGTCAAGATGCAGCAAGCGGAGGATGGCCAGAGGTTGATCGCGAACGCCATCCACGACCAGATTGCCTCCGTATGCACGGACCACCTTGAACAAAGCCACGATCGCTCCCACGCCCGAGCTGTCGATCAGACGGAGGCGGGAAAGGTCGACGACCATCTTCGGCGGCCTCTCTTCGCCTACCTGGCTGATGAGCGGTCTGAGCTCGACAACCGAGAGCGCGTCTAGCTCACCTTCGATAACAAGTACGGAAACGCCATTCTGTGTGCTGAGATGAAAGTGCATGTTAATAGTCAATAAGAAGAAGCACTAGCTCGCCTTGCCTTCGGTCAGACCGACGCGATTGGGCCCGTTCCCATCGTCTCCGTCAAGCCGTTTCACAAGTGTAAGAATGTTGGGCGGGCCAGCAGTATATGAAACTTCGTCAACGAACGATCGCATGATAAAGACACCAAGGCCCGACTCCGGAAGAGCCTCCAAGTCAGGCGGTGGTGCTTGGAATGGGTCGAAGCTGGCGCCCAAATCACTGATTGTAATCCGCATCCAGTCAAAGCTGCTTTCGATCTGCATCCTAACCGATCCGATCTCTCGGCCAGCGTAGCCATGCAAAACGATGTTGTTGTATGCTTCGCCGATGGCGGACACCATATGTGCGGTGAACTCAGAGCAGCGCGATGCGTGACTGCGACTATCAGGAATCATCAATTTGCAAGCGGAAGACACTGTGCGCAACACCACGTCTCTATATTCGATTCTCCCTGGTACTTCCAGGCGGATGATGTTGCAGCCGTTCGCGCGGGTGAATTCAATCATCGTTTCCACTGCCCCGGGACGCCCTAACAACGAGTTCGCGCAGCCGTGAGGACGTCAGTTCGGATTGCCAAGCGGGCATTTGACCTTCTCGCCGCAAGCATTGGGCTGGCGGTGACAGCTCCATTATATCCCATAATCGCTGCGTTAATCTACCGAGAGTCTCCTGGTGATGTGTTCTTCAGGCAGCGCCGAGCGGGTCGCCTGCTGGGTCCCGACCCTCGCTCGCTTCACCATTTTCGTTTCCAAGAGTTCAACATCATCAAGTTCCGCACGATGAAGCTGGACGCTGAAGCCAAGACAGGCGCCGTGATTGCGGCTGAGAACGATGACCGAGTCCTCCGAATCGGAAGCTTTCTCCGCCGTACGCGCCTGGACGAGCTTCCTCAGCTTTGGAACGTACTGCGTGGTGATATGAGCCTGGTCGGACCGCGTCCAGAGCGGCCCGAGTTGATCGGGAACCTTGCACTGGCCATACCCTTCTTCGAGGAGCGGATGCGCGGTGTCAGGCCGGGGCTGACGGGGCTGGCCCAGGTATCGCTGGGCTACACAGGACGACCGCGTCCCAACAGCAAAATCGAGGCGTACATGAGTTCCCTCACGAACCCGTTCAAAGTGGAGGGTACCGAGGGCGCCCTGGCGGATGACATGCGCATCAAGGCGCTCTACGACTTTGCCTACGGCGCAGCCATTGAAGACTTCTTCTCGTTTGTCCGCATGGAAGCGTGGATCCTTTGGCAAACGCCGTTGGCCGTGCTCAGGAGAACAGGGCGCTGAGCTGAGCGCCTAGAAGCGCGCGGGGTACTGCGCCTCGACCGTGAACACCACCAACTGGCGACGAAATGAGGCGAACGGCGAGGCGCCGACGGCAGAAGATACGGCGGATGCACGTTGGTCGCGAAAGGTGTAGTCGAGGCCATAGGTAAACAGGTGTCCCGGCATCCAGCGCAGTCCGAGGTGAGTCGCAAAGACCTTGGCGGTGCCTCCCGCTCCGTTGGCGAGGGCCGAGGCGGAGTCGCTTTCCAAATCCGCGGCTGCGAGAAACTGCAGCAGCTCGTACCGATCAAGCGGGAGAGCGATATTTAGGCCGACGAGACTGCGTTGATAGACCGTAGCAACGTAGATACTGTCGCCTACGGATTGTTCCGCGCGTAGCCCGACCTCGCGTCCAACACGCCGCCAGAGAATGGCTGCGGATTCTGTTGGAAACACATGCACGTGATCTGTTCGTAGGAAGAGCACGCCTGCGGCTAGCTCGTGTGTGAGCTCTGCGGTCCACTCGTGTCTCCAGGTCGACTCCAACTGGGCAAACTGGCCGTCGCGGGCTGCGGTCGTGGCCTGTCCCGCCGTCGTGGGCTGTCCCGCCGTGGTGAGCTGTCCTGCCTGTGTGTTGTTGGTCGCGATGGCGCCCAATCGACCTCGCAGACCGCCCGAGTCGCGCTGCCACAGGTGACTGATCGCGGCGCCCAGGATGAGACTTTTGTTCGAGCCCGATCCCTGGTCGCTGCCGAGCGGGCGATACATCCCGCCATCGAGGGACTGGGCGATGCTCCACGATCCGCCGAGTTGCCAGGAAAAAGCCTCGTCCGCGCTAAGAGACAAGAATTTCTGATCCCCGGCGGGACGAGGCCCAACCGTCTGCGGATTGGTGGTCGAAGTAGCGTCCAGCATCGACAGCTGCATCAACGCGGCGGATCCCCTCAGAGTGATTCGCGCCGCCGGGCTGGCCTCGATATCACTCGACAGGCTCAGCGTTTGCGCAAGAACGGAGCTTTGTGTATTCCCCGTCCACGAGGTAGCCATAATGGCATAGGCGATCTGTTCTTGGGTCAGTCGGCCGATATGACCCAACTCAAGGCGTCCTTGGGCCGTCACAAACCCAGCGGCCGAATGGGCCGTCGCATCCGGCTGCGACGTCGGATTGTCGCTTGCGCCGACCGAGCTACCCGCAAAGACATGGTACGCAACTTCGGCATGTCCGAAACGTGCCATCCCAAGCAGGATCACGATGAAGGCTGCACTCGGCAGGGAGGGAAAGCGTCCCATCATAGGAGGTGCGAACCATAACACGAAGGGACCACGCCACAGCATACTGCCGGCGCAGACGTGCGAGCCAACGGTCGCGCAGGCCGCTCTCCAGCGAATGCGTCAGCGCCAATCGAAACGATAGCGTTCAATTTGAAGGTTCTTCTTCAGCCGTTGACGGGGCATCAGGTAGAGCGACGACGCGTCTTCGTTGGCGCGATCGATGGTCAGAGTGCCAGTAAAAGGCTCGCCGCTCGGGTCGGCCTCGTAGTCAATAGAGAGCGCCCGGACCCAGTGTCGGCCATCGCGCGAGGCCAGAACGGACATTCGTTTCGGCGGTGAGTACTTCTTGGTAAACGTGGTTTCTGGCTCGTAGGCCGTCGCCATGGTGATCGTGCCGTCGGCCAGGGACGCCGTGTACCAAATAGGGTTCTCCGTTTCGAATACTGCCTCTCGGGTGCTTCGCTGGAAATCGTAGCGGTAGATGTGGCTGGGTTCGACATTGTCCCACGTGCCCCAGTACAAGGCGTCCTTCGTCGGCAGGACATCCATTGTGCGCCAGGTGTAGTCTCCGCCACCGAGCAATTGAAGGGTCTTGAAGTCGTCGTCTGTATAGGAGATCTGAGAGACTTTGGCGTCGCAGCCCGTCGTAACCCACAGTCGATTCCGATAGCGATCGAACGTTACGGCATGCACGTGAAGCGACACTCCCGGGGGGTAGGTATAGGCAACGTCCCATTTCCGTCCGTCATCGGTGCCACGCCAAATCTGCCAGCGTCGCGGTGGCGTTTCAAAGATGAACTCTCCATAGTAGACCTTGTCGTCGTCGGCAACGGCCGCTGCGTGCGAATACGGGCCGGGGCTGTCGAGGGACAAGGCCTGTACCAGTTCGAAGCTGGCGCCACCGTCGGTAGAGCGATAGATGCCATCGAAATACATGACAAGGATTGTCCCCGATTTGAGGCGATTCAGGCCGTCCGCGCCCTCGCGCTGGAGAACGGGAGCCAGCAGGCGCGACGACGTCACCAGACGCTTCGTCTTGGCGACGAGGGAGCTCCCGCTGTACGCGCCTACCGGGACGAGCTCGCTCGCGTCGTGTGAAGCGGCATAAAGGTTGCGGCCTTGAGCCGCGTAAAGGAGATCCTTCGTGATGCCCGTAATGTCGGCTCCCTCGAGGGTCCCCGTATGCGTCACTTCCAGCTCGGGGGAAGAGGTGACAACGTTGGACCGTGCTGTCCAGCCCAGGCGGGGAGGGCCAAGAACGATCGTTATCGCAGCGCCGACTGCCAAGAGCGCCAGCGCAAGCCCGACGACGAAGAAACGGACCTTTCCGGGATACTTGCTCATTCTTGTTGACTCCGGCGCTCGGGCAAAATTCCTGTCACTCTAAACCGTTGCGGAGCGCATCTTCTTTTCCAGGCGCTCGCGCAACCGCAGGATGGGTTTCTCGACAAGATGGTAACTCACGGTAGCGGCCGCGAATGCGAGGCCGATGTTCACCGGAAACGTGGTGAACCAGCGCGTGTGGTACCGGCACAGGAAGAGTTGCTGCCAAAGGTACAGCGAGTAGGACACCACCCCGACCCAGACCAACGGCCAACTGTTTAGAAGTCTCCCGATCGGCGATTCATGAAATCGGATCGACCAGTCGACGCACATGGCAACCCCCACGTTGACAACGGTCCGCCCGGCCAGCAACGACAGGCCGACGCTCGGGACGAGGGTGTGGCTGGCCACGACGATCAGCGGGACGAGCACGAACCACGGTGACTCGAGAATCGCCCGGTATCGGTCGTTGTCCCACAGCCGCTGCCGGAGGATGGCGAGGACACAACCCGTGGCGAGCGCGTCGAAGACGAACGGGAACCCCTGATCGACCAGCGGGCGCTGGGCAGGCCAAAAGTAGTAGAGCGTCACGCGGAACAACGGCGCCGCGAGCATCGCGCCTACCGAGATCCGAAGGCCGCCCGCGACCCCAAGGTAGGCCACCGCTGCGGGCCATAGCAGATAGAATTGCTCCTCTACAGCGAGCGACCAGGTATGGCCCAGCCACCAGGTGTGGTCGGCGCGGAAATTCATTGTGTATGTCGCCGCGGCCAGAACGTCCGCGTGACTGAGCTGCACCCGCACCTGCTCGTTCGCGCCCGCCAGAATGCCCATCGCTCCGAGAGCGACAACGACTGCTAGGAAGACGTACATCGCCGGAAAGATCCGCAGCGTGCGCCGGAAGTAGAACATTTTCAGAGAGATGGTCCCCGCGCGGTCTTTCTCCTTCAATAGAAGGCCGGTGATGAGGTAGCCAGAGATCACGAAGAACACCGTGACGCCCAATGCTCCCCACGCGAACGGCAGCCATTGCACGGGAAGGCCCGCCGTGCCGAGCAAATGGCCGAGCAGCACCATCACGATGGAAATGGCCCGAAGTCCGTCGAGCGACGGGATTCGTTTCGAAGCGCCGTCCTTCAGCAAAGCGCGAGGGCCCATCGTGCTCGTGACCAGCGGTCGCTAGCCGGCAATGGCCGTCCTCCGTTGGGAGGGAAAACACGGGAGGAGTTGGCGGGTGCCACGAGGCGCGAGTCTTAGCACGGGACCCGAACCAAGATGATCGAAAGCGCCCCGAATCACGACGAGCGGTCGTGCGCGTGGCGCATTTTTTTGTTCATTTTGATGACGAAAGGCCTGTGGTACCTTGCAGTCTTTGCAAACGCAACTATCCTGAGAGGCTGGAAAAGACATGACTTCCCTTGCGGATAAGATCGCGAATAAGTCGGCTGTTATAGGCGTAATCGGCCAAGGCTACGTTGGGCTACCTCTTGCGCTCGTCTTCTGGGAGGCTGGATTCAAGGTCGTCGGTTTCGACGTCGACAAGAAGAAGGTTGAGCTCCTAAACAAGGGCGAATCGTTCATCAAGCATGTCGGTCCGCAGCGCGTTGCATCCGCGGTACGCAGTGGCGCCTTCTCGGCGACTTCCGACTTCGATCGATTGAGCGAGTGCGATGCGATTCTGATCTGCGTTCCGACGCCGCTGGGAAAGCATCGCGAACCCGACAACTCGTACATTCACGCAACGGCGCGAGAGATTTCGCGGCGTCTGCGGCCTGGGCAACTGGTCGTTCTCGAGTCCACTACGTACCCGGGCACCACCGACGAAGAGGTCTTGCCGATCCTTGAAGAGAGCGGCCTCAAGTCGCCAGCGGACTTCTTCCTCGCCTTCTCGCCCGAGCGGGAAGATCCCGGAAACCAAAACTTCTCGACGCGAACCATTCCCAAGGTCGTGGGTGGCATCAACAACGAATCGACCGAGGTGGCAGTTGCCCTGTACCGTGCGGGCCTCGATCGCGTTGTGCAGGTTTCCCATTCGCGGGTCGCGGAATCGACCAAGCTGCTCGAAAATATTTTTCGCTCGGTCAACATCGCGCTGGTCAACGAGCTCAAGATGACATTCTTGACCATGGGCATCGACGTTTGGGAAGTGATCGCAGCGGCGAGCACGAAGCCATTCGGCTACATGCCGTTCTATCCTGGCCCAGGACTCGGCGGACATTGCATTCCGCTCGACCCCTTCTATTTGTCTTGGAAGGCGGCGGAGCACGGAATCTGGACGCGCTTCATAGAGCTTGCCGGCGAGATCAACACCCAGATGCCACGCTTCGTGATCTCGCGGGTCGCGGACGCGTTGAACGAAGACGGCAAGGCACTCAAAGGTTCTCGAGTGCTGCTGCTTGGTCTCTCTTACAAGGCAAACATCGACGATCCTCGCGAATCGCCTTCGTTCGAGCTGATGGAAAAGCTGACCGAAGCGGGTGCAATCGTGCAGTACTGCGACCCGTACTTTCCCGAGATGCCTCACATGCGCAAGTACGACTTCGCGCTTCGTTCAGTTCCGTGCACAGCAGAGGCTTTTGCCAAGTTTGATGCGGTGGTTGTGGCGACTGCCCATGATGAATTCAAAGACCCTGCGCTGTATCGAAACGTGAAGCTGCTGGTGGACACTCGCAACATGATCGCACCACTGATGAAGGATCGAGGGCCGACTTATGGACGCCTCGTCAAGGCTTAGGATGTCTCTTTTGCGCAAAGTGGGAGTGGTCGCAGGACTGGCCTTGACGGCTTTGGGCTGCAAGCAGCGAGTACCGGACGACTATACGAGTTTGGTTCGCTCACCCGGCGCCAATCCTGGCAAGCCTTCCAAGGCACTGTCGATGGTTTGGCTACACCATAGTACCGGAGACGCGCTTCTGCGCGGCGGACTGTTGGACGCACTGAATGCCGACGGGATCGTCTTTCACGACATTAACTATGATCAAGCTGTGGTGGATGGATACGTGGTTGGTGATCACACGGACATTCCTGACTGGCCCAAGACATTCAACACGCCCAAGTACTTCGATGTCGTCAAGAGCTGGAAGCTGTCGGATGGGGGCAAACACCACGATATCGTGATGTTCAAGAGTTGCTTCCCCAATTCCGACATCACAAGCGACCGGATGCTGGACGAGTACAAGCAGGATTTTGGTGCACTGGTTGGGACATTCCGGGCGAATCCAGACATCCTTTTCATTGGAATGTCGACACCACCCCTGGTCAAAGCAAAGACAACCCCCGACGCCGCAAAGCGCGCGCGCCTGTGGTCGCAGTGGCTTACGACGCAATATGCTCAGGACTTGAATAACGTGAAGATCTTCGACCTCTTCGATGCTTTGGCCATTGCGGCTGATAAGCCGGATTCAAACACACTCGTGCCCCAGTTCTCGAAAAGTTCCAAGGATTCGCATCCCTCACCAGAGGGCGCACAAGCCGTTACGAGGCTGTTCATTCCCTGGCTGAACCGAGCCGTGCGTGAGTCGGGTTTTTCGGATTGATGTAGCGTAGGTCCTCGCCGGTTCGCCAGTGCCAGTGCCCGCCAACTGCAGCAACTCGGCGGGAGGCAGCACGACCGTGCCACTACTTCGGTCCCGCGTTTCGAAAGCGGCCCCAGTCACGTGCAAGTTACCAAGATGACATTCGGCTTGACCGGCTACTCACAGTCTGATTTGTTCAATACGCGCTAAGATCCTATTTCAGCAGGCCCGAAGCGCGCCAGGCAGCAATGCCACAGACGAAGTGGAGCATCGCGAAGTACGTATCCTTCCGAGTCTCCCAACGCACAAGGATCCGGCGGAATCGATTCAGCCAACCGTGCGTGCGCTCGACCAACCACCGTCTCGAATGGGCGTTGACCCGGTGGAACTGCAAGTTCTACAGGCCTGACTTCCGGATCTTCTCAGTCAGCGATCGACTGAGCGTCGTCGATGTCGCCGGAACAACCGTGTGAAAGTAAGATATACTCGCGTCGTCATGCAGGCGCCCCTCGTCTCCGTCGTCATTCCCGGCTTCAATTGCGCGCGATACATACGTCAGGCTCTCGAGAGTGTCCTGGCACAAACCTACCCAAACATCGAAACGATCCTCGTCGACGATGGATCGACTGACGATACTCCGAGTGTCGTTGCCCCATTCCTGGATCGAATCACTTACCACCGTCAGCGCAATGGCGGGCTCGCTGCAGCTCGCAACACCGGGATGAGTCTCGCGCGCGGTGAGTACATTGCCTGGTTCGATGCAGATGACCTTTGTGCCAAGGATCGCATCCTGGCGCAGGTCGCGTATCTCGCAAGCCATCCCGATGTCGTCGCCGTGGGTTCGAACTTCTCAGCCTTTGATGCGGACATTGGGACGTTCGACAAAGCTCATGCCGCTCGGTACTACACTCAGATCAAGAAGAATGGTCTGGATGGCCTCTTTCCGAACGTGATCGATTTTTACGGCAGCGGCATTGATTGTGCTCCGCAGGCTCTCGGAAAATCGTATCGAGTTCACTCGGGCGACGTGTGGCAACGTCTCGTCCTAGGCAACTTCATCCATCCACCGACCTTGACGATGCGAAAGGAAGCGCGTGAACGAGCAGGATGGACGAGGCTCGGCAACAGAAGAGGGGGAGACTGGGAATACATCATCGCCTTGGCGAAGCTCGGACCGCTGGCATTCATTTACGATGCGCTGCTCGAATATCGGTGCCACCCAGAACAGATGTCCTCGTCGACAGGTTCTCCGGACCCGGCGCTGGACTGTGTTGAGATAGTCGAACGCCTTCTGGCCGATCCCGATGTCCTCTGCAACGAGGCCCTTCAGGCGAGCCTACGCGAAAAGCGCGGAGAACTACACCTGGACGCTGCGTACGCTTTGGCGGAACTGAGCCCCGCCCGCGCCCTCCTACACCTTCGCGAATCCTGGAAGAGTCCGGCCGCCAGGAAGCACATTCCTCGAAATCTTGCCAGGATTCTCATGCCTCGTGCAGGTCTTCGCCTGTTGCGCCGATTGCGCCGCGAGGATCTGTCGACCGCCCATCGACGACAGTAACCCGGGCGATGGTGTAGCCGCTGCGGACAATAGCGTGTCGCGACTAGACCGGAACGACGGGCCTGACGTGAACCCAACTCGCCCCGAGGCGGTCCACCCCTACGGCACTATCGATCATACGCGCCTCGATCATGGCCGGTGCCCTGGGGCGCCGGATTTGCCGAAAACCCGTAAGGCCTCGGCCCGAGGGGAGCCGACCCACTGTTGATACATTCGGATCCGTTCAACAGACTGAAATCGGTGCCGGCGTTCGCGAATTTCGGATCGCCGTAGGTACCGGTCGCGTCCTCAGATGCCTTCGATCTGTGTCTTCCGTTGGCATCGTAGTATTGGTTATTTCGGAACGTATCCTGTCCTACGTCGATGGCCACGAAGTCGCCGGAGTGATTGTAAGGAGAGCCAAAAGGCAGCATGAAAATGTTGTTGCGAACATCAACCGTCTTCCCGCTGGTGCCACCGTCGTCGTAATAGCCGTACCTGCGGCCATTGCCCAGTCGATCCCAACCATAGATGACGTTGTTGTACACCCTGATGTTGTTGTTCGCGGTTGTGGCGGCTCCGACGATCCGAATGCCGGCCTCGCCCGAGTAGAGGACGATGTTGTCGTACCAAACGGCCGAATCGGTCATGTTGCCCTGGTTGAGGCCGTGCTTGTTCGCATTCTCGACCCAGTTGTGGTGGACGGAGATCTTCTGCAGCGTCTCGTCCGATTGCGAATCGTAGGTCTGGATGCCGTTACCCGCCGTCAGATTTCGAATGGTATTGAAGGCCACCACCACATCCCTGGCAGAGTGGGTCGAGCCATCGAGGTAGATGCCGTGGTTTTGATTGTCCGCCACAACTCCCCCGATGTCATGGATGTAGTTGGCGGCGATGACCATATGGTACCCATTGCCCGCGATACCAGCGGCATTGGTGATATTGGCGGCGTTGGACTTCCAGGGCCAGGTTAGCTCTGTGTTGATCACTCGACAGTAGTCACAAGAACTGTCGAGATTAATCGGCGCGGCATCACGAGCACCGTACTGAGATGACGAGATGAAGATGCGCGACCACGCAAACCACTTGGCATAAGGCGCACTACCATCATAGGGATTGGCAGTCGTCGCGCGGGCATTGTCATTGGCGATGAAACCGCCGCCGCCCGCGTCGTGGCCGGTACTGGCGGTCGGGTAGAACGAGGCCAGCTCAGGCAAGTTCGCTCCCGCTGCGCCAGGGTACGACGTGATGCAGATCGGACCGCGATTTCTCGCTCCCGTGGGTGCGGTTCCGCCGATACGGAAGAGATTGGCCACGAAGTAACCGTCACCGGCGTATTTATAGTCGCCACCTCTCACCACGACATAGGTCCCGGGCGGCGTGCCGTCCTTGGCCGTATCGCCTCTGGCCTTGCGAAGCGCTCCGGAAAATCCGTCGCTGCTCTGGACGTGCTGGTACGGATGGGAAAACGAGCCATCGTTGGCATCCCCGCCGTTCACGATATCGACAAAGTAGATGCTCCCTGGCTGGACCATCCACGTCAGCGAATCGGCGGTGCCGTCATACTTGGTCAGCAGACTCACGTAGTTGCCGCTGGCATCGGTGGCATTGGACGGGCGCACTCCGTTTACGGTCATGTCGATCTTGAGTGCTGTGCCATTGGCTGCCGCCCCGCAAAGAGGACCGACCTGCACGCCAAGCACATGGAGTCCCATCAGGTTGGCCGCTTTGCTGTTCGTCCCGCCAAGCAGCGGCTGCAGGAAGCGATAGTTGGCCACTTCACAACCGCCGATATACAGGTGGCTCGTCGAGCCCCAATCGGAAAAGTTGCCAAAGTTCTTTCCGATGACACTCAGGTAAGCGCCCTTGCCACCCTCCCCACCCGATGTCGGGCCGGAAATGAAATCGGTGAACAGCATGAGCGGCGCATCGTTGTTGGAGCATGTAACAAGAATGTTCGTGATGTTGCTCGTCCCGACTGCGCCGCTACCGTTCATGACAATGCAGGTTTGCGCCGTCGGCTGAGTACGAACGGTGATCGAGTAGCTCGTATTGACGGGAACCGAAAACGAATACGTGCCATTGGCGGACAGTGCGAGAGGATTAGTGCCGTTGTTCTGCAACACCACTCTCTTCCCAACTCCTAGGTTCGAGAGCTTTCCGCCTACCGTGACGGTGCCTGCCAGACCGCCAACTGCTTGGCCACGTGCCCCCTCCACTGTGGTCAAGCTTCCGCCCCCCTCGGGGCGTTTAGAGCCATCGCAAGTGCTACTTGCCGTCACCAAGACCGTGGCAGCCAAGAGTCCGGCGAATAGTTGAAGGCCGATCTCAGAGATAACAATACGAGGAAAGGTCATTCTCATCGGGGATGGCGGCAAGCAAGTCATGACAGTCCCCTGGCAATCGCAGCCGAGCACAGATTGAGACCGGTAACGACAAAACGAGTCAGGTTAGTCATCTTTGGGCGCCTTGGACCGGGGTAGAAGGCCGTACGCTTGGGCAGCCTACAGCCTGGCCTTGGATGGTCTGAATAGTCAGGCTCGCACGGGCGGCCCATACCTTACTACCTTTGCACAACTAAGCAACCCGCACTGTCGAGGACAGCGGTAGTGAAGGCGCACTCGCATCCTTGGCTCATCCTCCCGCATTCGTCCGACGCAAGATCATGGCGGCGGCTCCACGGACAAAGTGCTGAAAGCGCGATAGCGCGACCTTATCCGAGTGGCGCGCTGGAGACTGGCCAAGTGCGACCATCCGCTGTAGATTCGCCGGCCTTGACGTCCGGTTCCCCACTCAAGCGTCTCCTTGTCCACGTCTCCCACTACTCGTTGGCCAGCCTGCTGACGACGGTTGCCGGAGTCATCTCGTTTCCGTTCATGACTCGGGTCTTCAGCGTCGCTGAGTACGGGACCATCAACCTCATTGCGGCGACCTTGACGTTGGCAGTCGCCGTCGGCAAAGTAGGCGTCCAGCACTCGGTGATCCGCTACCACAGTGAAATCGCGAGCGGGAAGCGGATCTTCAGTCTCGACCAACTCTATTCGACAACGCTCATCGGTATGGGGGCAACCGGGCTCGCCATGGGCGTCCTCCTCCTGGCCGCCACTCTCTTCGGCCCCGATCGTTGGTTCCATGCCATTCCCAACCTGCGCCTCTACTTTGCCATCAGCTCGGTGGTGTGCATGTCCCAGGTCCTCGAGAGCGTGGTCATCAATTTGGTCCGCGCCAAGCAGCTCACCACGCTGCTCATGGTGTACCAGGTCGTCAAGCGCTACGCGATGCTCGGCCTCGTCGTGGTCGGCGTACTGTTCGTCGCGCGGAGCCTCACGTCCTTCTACGCCGCCATGGTCTTCACCGAAGTCACGGCCATGCTGGTGCTCGCGCTCCACTTCTTTCGCAAACACGTCGACGCTCCCCTCAAGGCTTCCAGCTTCTCGTCGCCGCTCTATACCGAGCTACTTCGGTTTGGCATCCCCATGATGGTCGGTTACGAGCTCTCCGGCATCATCCTCTCGGTAGGCGACCGCTACGTGATCGAAGGCATGATGGGCGGAGAGTCGCTCGGCCTCTACTCCGCCGCCTACAACCTCTGCGGATACGTCCAATCGGTGGTCATCTCGTCGGTCGGACAGGCCATCATGCCGATCTACATGCAGATGTGGGATCAGAAGGGGCGCGACGAGACGGCGGCCTTCATCAGCCGGTCACTTCGCACTTACTGCCTGTTCGCCGCCCCGGTGGTTGCGGGCATCGCCGCCGTCGGGCCCGAGCTTCTGCCGGCGCTCGCGTCCGCCAAGTACGCCAGCGCGGTGACGGTACTGCCATGGGTGATCGGCGGCATGGTCCTCGACGGTATGACCGCCATGGTGGGTGCCGGTCTGTTCATTCATCGGAAAACCACCGTCATCGTGAGCATCATCATGTCGTGTGCGGTGCTCAACATCGGCCTGAACTTCTTGCTCATCCCGCCACTCGGCGTGGTCGGCGCCGCGATCGCGACGTTGGCTGCCTACGCCGCCATGACGGTGGCGATGGCGCTCTTCAGCCACCGCTTGCTGCCGGTCCACTTGCCCTGGGCGTCGCTCGCGCGCTCCGGCGCAGCCTCGGCGATCATGTTTGCCGTCGTGTACTTCGTCTACCCTGGGCACCGGCTTCTCACCGTGGCAGTGCGGGCCATGCTGGGTGCGCTCGTCTACGCCGTGGTGATCGTCGCCATCGACGGGGACGCGCGGCAGCTCGCGCGTAAGCTGCGCGCGCGCCTCCGGCGCTGAGCTGTCCACCGCGCGCGGCCCGAGTAGGGCGCGTGCCCGCGCTCCCACAGAAGCAACCGAAGTGGCACGTTGGCAAGCATGCCGTCCGGGAGCGCACTGTCCGCGCTGCCCGAAGAGGTCCCTCGGCCGGGCTCGGCTAGGTCGGCTTTCGGAGATAGAAAAACGTCGCGTACACGATGAAGACAACCACTACCAGCGCGCCGGCCATCACGGTGTGCAACCGGCTGCGCCGCTGTTCGCGGGGACTATGCGCGTGAGGAATGCTGACCAAGATAGGAAGGTTGGAACTCGCCTCGAGCTGGGCGCCGCTGCGGATCCGTCCGTCGAGCATGACAAGCGCGCATACGAGCCCGACCGGCAAGAGCGCGGCCACGAGTAGACCGATCAGGAGGATGTGAAGGAGGCGAATGCTCACCGGCGTCGTGGGCAACTCGGGCGGCTCCTGAACTTGCAAGCGAAGTCCGCGCTGCTCTGCCAGCTCCAAGGCGACACGCTGTTGCTCGCGGCGCTTGAGCAGCTCCTGATAGATATCTCGCGTCGCCTCGTAGCTACGCAGAAGCTCGGCTATGGCCGCATCCTGCCGGACTCGCATATCCGGATCCGGTATGTTGCCGGGGACACCCGGGGTCAACCGCGCTCTCGGGTTACTGGGTGCCGCCGCGATCTCGGGGGGATCCGAGCGGGGACGTTCTCCTGTGACCGCCGCGATCTTCTTTTGGACTTCTTCAAGCCGCGATCGGGTGGCGCGTTTGATGTCGTTCTCCATGGCGACGGCCGTCGCCTGGGCGTTCTCCCGCTCAGCCTTCGCCCGCGTGGCGTCGTCCTGGGCGCGCGCCAGCTCGCCGCGGAGCCTCTTCACGTCCGGGTGCTCATCGGTGTAGCTGGCGAGGAGTCGGTTGAGCTCGCCCTGGAGCTGCACGACTCGCTCGCGGTACCGGTTTTCTGTCTGTACCAGGTCCGCAGAGACCGAGCTGCGAGTACGACCCAACTCTGCAGTGAGCGCGGCCTCCTCCTGGCGAAGATCTGCCAGCTCGTCAGAGGAGACTCGGCTTGCGCGTGGCGGCGACGTGCCACTCGACGTGTCGCTCGCGAGAGCGCGGATCGTGGGCGAGTGTCGGTGGACGGCACGTGGCATCTCGCTGCTCGGCCCGGGCAAGCTCACCTCGTGGGCGCGGTCGTAGGCCAACACCTGGTCGTGGATGGTCGCGAGCGTCTTAGAGTATTCCTTGACCTGACCGTCGACGAATTCGAAGTTGAAACGGCTTGTACTCTCCTCAGGGAGGACACTCTCCCGGATGTAGATATCGGTGAGCTTCTTAGCAAGCTCAAGAGCGCGCTGCGGCTGGGAATCGGAATAGGTGAGCGTGACGAGAGTGGGTCCGGTTGGGCCCGCCCCCGAACTGCTGATCGCGATGCGCGAGCGGAGCTGCGCGAGGAGCCGCTCCTCGGCTCGCGGATCCGACTGTGCCCCCCAGCCGCCCAGGGCTGCCAGTTCCCGGAGAATCCTCTTGCTCGTGATGATCTGGTTGACCAACGTGGAGTGGGGGGCCTCGGCCGTTCCCGTCCCGGGAGCGATGGTGCTTCTCGGCTCGACCAGAATTGTCGAGGAAGCGGAGTACTTCTTCGGCCAGTAGAAACCGACGCCCAGGGTCGCGAGGGCGGCAACGCAAAACAGCGAGGCGAGCGTAAGAATTCGCACCCGCCCCTCTTTGAGGACGAGTGCGAGGAACTCCTGTATGGGGACGGACTGTTGCGCCATCTGGCAATCGCGGCAATAGACTATAGATCACATCTTGAATCTTGGCATCCGACCTCCGCCCAATACCGGCAGCTCCACCTAAGCTCGGTCTTCGACCAGGTTGACATCTCCAAGGCTCCAAGGCATGCGACTCGTGCTCAGTGGCGAGCCGCGCCACTGCTGATCCAACGTCGCATCGGAGTTTCAAACCAACGGAATGACGCCGAGGCGAAGGCGATTACAGCGATGAAGTTGACCGCGACGCCCAGCCAGAGACTACCACTGCGCTGCTCGACGAGACGCTGCGCGGTGTATCCCACTAACCCGTGGAAGAGGTAGATGCCATACGATATTTGGCCGACATGGACTGCGAAGCGGTTCCCAAGTAGACGCGCAACGAAGCCCTCACCGTTCGACGCAACGACCGTGATCAGGACAAGCATGGCGATCATCGGGGGCTCGACCACGAAGACGAAGCCATACCTGAACGCGGTACCGAACGAATCCATCGCAGGCAAGGCGAGGACCATCGCCACCAGCAGCAGCCCGAGGCCTGGTACACGCAACACCGCCGCCAGCCGCGTCCGCCAGACGGAAGACCGCACGAGACAAGCCAGCAAACAACCCGTTGCTAGTTCATCGGCTCGCGTCTCGAGCGCCCGATAAAGATAGTGGAACGACGCATCGGTACACGCGAGCAAGAACCACCGCCAGCACCACACGGCGAGCACAATGAGCGCCAAGGCTCGCGCGACGTTCGCCTTTCGTCGCAGGAGGAAGGAGGCAAGCATGGGCCATAGCAGGTAAAACTGCTCTTCGACCGACAGAGACCAGCAATGCGAGACTAGGTTGGTTTGAGCTCCCGTAAAGGCCTGATAGTAGTTCGTGACGTAAAGTACCGACGACAATATCGCCGCCCAGGGAACGGTGTGACGCCTGAGCAAGGCCACGCCAATCCCCGTGCCGATGAAGAGATAGAAGGCCGGCATTAGGCGGGCAATCCGACGCCGGTAGAAGCCGAGGAAATCGATGCGGCCGCTCGCCGCGAATTCATCGAGCAGCAGCCGGCTAATCAAGAACCCCGACAGCACGAGGAATATTTTCACTCCCAGTCCGGCGAGCCCCGGAAGCAACGCGAAATGCCCTTCGGTCGCGTGGCCCCACATGACGAACAGGACCGCCATCGCGCGCAAGAAGTCCAGTCCCCCAATGCGCGGAGAGCAAACCGCGGCTTCGATAGCGGCAGCGTCCATTGCTTGCCAACGAAGTGGAGCGCGCACGGACTTCTTGTTCGGGAGGGAGCGGGAGCTGAGTACTGTCTGCATGCGAACCCTTGAGATGCCAACGATGCTAACGAATGTCAGCTTTTCTCTTAGGGGACGCTAGCGCTGTCGCGAGAGTCTCAAGGCTCAGGCAAGAGTCTCAAGCGCTCAGGGCAGATAGACAGTGTCGCCCGCGACGATGACGAGATTCATCTCGGGACGCTTGCCACTGTAGATTGCGGCCAGGTCGATGGGGATGCGACGGGTCCCGCCGGACGTGTTACGGATGAGCACAACGTTGGAAAGAGAGGCGAAGCGATTCGGCCCCCCGGCCATAGCGAGGGCCTCGGTAACCGTCACAAAACGGTGCGAGGAGAACATTCCCTGATGTTCGGCGTTGCCCATTACCGTGAACTGGTAGCTGTTGACTTCGGACACGGCCACCGAGACTTGGACCGAGTCATCCTTGACGTAGGATTTGAGACGCGTCTCGATCTGGCTACGCAACGCTGAGGTCGTGCGTCCAGCAGCGGCCAAGTCACCGATGAGGGGCATGGTCAGGGTGCCGTCCGGTCGAACTCTGGCGTCGATGGACAGGTCGGGCATGTGCCACACGTTGATGCGCACCATATCTGCTACCCCGACCACGAACTCCTTCAGACGTGGATCTGGCTCGCTGGCGTAGTCGAAGACCTGGTTGCTTGCGCATCCGAAAGCGGCCAGCAGCGCAGTCCAGAGAATCAAGTGTCGAGGCACAATGGAGATTCTTATAACACAAGAAGCGCGACCGAGAATGTTGCAACGCCATTGGAAATTCCCATCTTGACGACTCGCGTTGATGAGGGTTATCGGGTCGGCGCGGTGCCAGTCTGGATGCTCTCGCCCGTTGGCGATTCCGGGCTTTGGTTCTGCGTCGCCGTCGAGCGAGGCCAGGCTGAAGTGGCAGCGCGTCCGTCCGTCCACCTACCAATGTCGTCCGGCGAACTACTCCGACCTGCGCTCCCTCCGCCAACAGACTCGTCGATGTAGTGCTAGTGCTAGAACGGGCTGGTATTCCCAATCTGTTCCCAGACGTACTTTGTCAGCGTCTTGTTGCTTGCGCACCAACCACTGGCATTGTGCCCTCGCGTATTGATCGCTTCGCCATTGAGCAACGTCCCATCAGGTCCCGCACACAAATCCTGCTTGATGAAGTCTTCATTCGGAAATGGCCACAACGAGGTGTCAGTGAGGGTGCCATTCACATAGCGCTTGATCACCGTAGCGCCCCGGTTCGTGCCTGCGGTTCCTGACCCATTGCCCGGCGTTCCCGTCTCGGTGCGGAGTAAGTAGGAAAGCTGAGGACTCTCTTTGCTCAGGGTCGCGTCGTTGGGGATTTCCAATGGTGAACAACCGAACACTTCATTGTTCGAGGCCACAATTCGCGTACCAGATCCAGAAACGTCCTGAAAGCAAGGTGAGCTCGCGGGACTTAGATTGCTGATCAAGTTGTCATTGAACTCCACCGCTTTCCATTCGGGTGGAGCATCAACACGAACACCCGTTCCCTTCACGTTGTACACAGTATTGTGACTCAGGCTGATCTTACTGTGAGGAGTTCCTTGGTCGTTGCTCACCCATATACCGTTGCTGTTGCCCTTGGATTGGAACGGGGCGTTTCCATTCGCGATTACGTTGTCTATGGCGGTGATGGTGCCGCCAACGGAAGACAAGCTATCGAAAAACATGATGCTTTCAGATGTGGACACGGTATTGATGGCCATGTTTCCGTACCAGGAAACACTTCCAAGGCCTCTCGGCAGGCCGGGCGGGAATGCCGGCGGGGTCAATTGGACCGAAGAGGTCGTAAAGAAAGCCGCATGAACATCGCCTGTGCCGTCTGTACCGACATCGAAGTCGAGCGTGATGTTGTTCTCGGCTACTGATTGATCCTCTGAGTAGAGTACAAGCCCAGCCTTGGGATTTCCGTCTACCGAACCATCGTAGCGAGTGACGGTGCGACGAGCTACGTTCTGGAGCCCTCCGTGCAATGCGATGCCGTAGCGGGCGCCAAATCCCCAAGTCCAGCACTCCTCGATAGTAATATTGCTCGATGACTCCGAGTCTACGGCCGTGCAGTTGTCACATTTTGGATCGGGGTAGGCCGCCCCCAGCTGATGGAGATAGATGTCATCGGATTCTTCTACGTGAACCGGCTCGTATCCCGCGGCGCTGTGTAAGAAAACGATATTGCCAACCTCAATGTGCTGTCCCTTAAAGATAAACAAAGGATACCGAGAACCACCACCGTCCACCGTTACGGCATGAGGGCGATAGCCTAAAATCCTCGTACGCTTCGATGAGGACTGACCATTCTTGCCCTCGTCTGTGCTCCACGGGCTAAAGGATCCGTTGGAGGCCCCTATCGTATCGGAGTAAACGCCGTCATCAATATACAGGGTGTCCCCGGCCACCATGGAAGTGAGAGCCTTGTGGAAAGTGGCGAAGGCCGTGGCAATCGAGCGGCCATCGTAGCTGTCCTTGCCTTGGCGAGAAACCCACCAAATATCAGCGCCGGTTGGCGGCTGTCCGCCTGCCCCGCCTGGCGCGGTCGATCCGCCAACACCCGCAATGCCTCCAACGCCAGCTGCGCCGCCAGCGGCGCTTCCACCGATCGCATTGTTGCCGCCCGCAGCACTAGCGCCGGTGCCGGTGCCAGCGTCGATTCCCGTTCGACCGCCCACGCCACCTGCCCCGGCCAGTGGAGTCGAACTACTACGACCCGCAGTTCCTCCAGCGCCCCCGCCGGTGCCAGCGTCCGCACCTGTTCGACCACCCGCACCAGCTGCACCGTCTGCTTCTGCGGTTCCGCTGCTGCCGGCACCGCCCTTGCCGCCTGCGGCGCTTCCGCCGGTCGCATTGTTGCCGTCCGCGGCAGTGCCGCCACTAGCCGAGCCGTCACCCCCACTCGCTCCTCCCGTACCACCGCCGCCCGTGCCCACGTGACCGCCAGAGGACGCGCCGTCGGTCCCATTCTGCGTCGCGGACTCGTTCGACGAACAAGCGAACGTCGCAGTGCCAATTAAAAGGAGAGGGACATAAAGCGGTAGCGAAGGTCGAATCATGATTGTCTCTCGAGCGTTGGGTCAAGGTTCCATTTGCACAGTTAGCGGAACTCCGTCATTGGCCCCATCCCGAGGGTGAAATGAGCCACAGCTCATTCATCGTATACCTATGACGCAAACCTCGCTACTAGAACCAGTGAGGACTCATCAGGCGGGCAGATCTACGCGACGCATTTAGACGAAGTTCAGCGCTGACTTCTTCTTACCGTCGGTGTGGAGCGAAACAGTGACTGGACCGGTCGGCGATCAAATCGAGGAGATGGGCCGATGGACTTGACTGATAGTCGATAGGCGAAGCTGACGGCTCGAGATGTGGTGTGTTCCGGTCACGGACAGACGCTCGGAAATTCAGGGCACGCCTGCTGGTCGACCGGTCATGTCGACAAACGCCGCGAGCACCGCCCCTGCATTGGCGGTCCAAGTGTGGTGCTCCACCACGTAGGCACGACCGGCATTTCCTAGGTGCTCGCGAAGAGCAGGATCGCCTACCAAGCGCAGAATCTGTGCTGCCATCTGCGCTCCGTTTCCAGGATCAATCAATAGGCCGGTATGTCCATCGTCAAGAATTTCGGTGACCGGCCCCACACGCGGGGCAATGACAGCCTTTCCCATGCCCAGGTATTCGAAGATCTTCATCGGCGAGCCGTAGCTGTTCGAATTCAACAGCACGGTGATGTCCATGGCGGCCACCAGTGCTGGAACTTCGGCGTGCGGCTTGCGCCCGGTGAACACTACACGATCTTCAAAGTGTTGGGTGCGGCAAAACTGTTCGAGCTGACCGCGAAATTCTCCGTCACCGACAAAAAGAAACGAGACTTGGTCGCTTTGGGTGAAGACCTGTTGCAGGACCGCGGGAAATTCCAATATTCCCTGCCAACGATTCATGGTGCCGACGAAACCAACCACAATGCCTGTGAGTCCAAGGCGGGTTCGCAATTGTGAATCGACATGGCGATGCGGACTAAACCAGTCCGGATCGATCGCGTTGTGACAGACCGTGATGCGCTCACCGGGCACGCCGAGTTGCTCGAGCATCTGCTTTTGCACGTGCGTGACCGTAATCAGATGTTCCGCCGCCCGCAAAATGCGGCCCTCGATCGCATGCGCCAGCCGGCGGAAAAACAGGCCGTAGTACCGCGCCCAAGCCTGGGCGTAGGGCGTGTTCACTTCGAGGATGAATCGAACACGCCGTTGCCGTGCCAGCATGACTCCCGCAAAGCTGTACAGGGAATAGCGTTCGTAGATCAGATCGGGCTGGAATTCCTTGATCGCGCGGCGCAAGCGTAGAAAAGCGATCAAGTTGTAGCCGATCTGCAGGAGTTCGAACACTGCCTGAGGAGCGGCCCGCTTGATTCGCCCCAGAAGTGTGGGCCGCTGTTCGCCTGTCGGTTTCTGAGTCAGTGGGGCGGGACCAACGATGCGCACTTCATGCCCAAGCGTGCGAAGCGCCTGAACGATGGCATCGATGTGGATAGACTCGGGTTCCTCGCCCTGGGTGCGGTGGTGGTAAAGGATACGCATCGCTGGTTTGGTTGCGAAGTTGTCGCCGGAGGCTCAGAGCGAGCGAAAGCTCAGCCCGTCGGCACGCCAACGCGGTAGCAGATGTTTCATCGCGGCCACTGTATGTTCATTGTGATCGTGCAGCAAGACGATATCGCGCGGCTGTACGGGCCGTTGAGCGAAACGTCCGAGCAAAGCCTGTAGTCCATCGCACTGATAGTCACTGTAGGTACGGGTCCAGTGCACGACGTGATATCCGAGCCCAGTGGCGGCTCGAAGCGAACTCAGATCGAGTCGACCACGCGGCGGCCGGAACAACCACGTGTCGACGCCGCAGGCGTCACGTATCGATTGCCGACCGCGCGCCAGCTCCACATCGACTTCCGCGCGAGACATGCCGACGATCTCACGATGCTGGAACGTATGATTGCCAAGGCCGTGACCATCGGCCGCTATACGTCGAACCACTTCTGGATGCTTGTCGACCTTGTCGCCGACCACGAAGAACGTCGCCTTGACACCGGAGTCGCCCAAAACGTCGAGGAGAGTCGGCGTGAATTCTGGATGTGGACCATCGTCGAAGGTCAGTGCAGCGTCGACCGTGTCGGACGAGAGCCGCCAGGTGAAGCGTTGACGAAGGATCAGCCCCTGGAGCAGCTCTTTCGCCGCGTTCCTAAGCAACGGATGCACGTTCAACCCCCTCCAGCAGTTGTTCGATAGATTCGAGATTGCGCCGGGCGATTGCCGACCCAATCAGAAGCACAGCAGCACCCCGTCCATCTTGCCCACGCCTGCATCGGCAAAACTCATCGTCGATCGCGTCGACGTCGCTCGCAACACAAAATGCGTGCCCCCCGGCGTCTCGGTGGCGTTCACCAGCTCCAGCCACTCAAGGCGAACCTGCGCGGCCTCGACATGCTCTCTCGTTTCGAGAAGGACCTGACCTGAGACATCTGCGGTCTCAAAGCTGAGGCGTTCGGAACCTGTCTCCACAGAACGGAGGCAACCTCGGAGCTCCTTGAGCAGCGGATGACGCATCCTCAAGCGCATGACGTGGTCGCCCTCGATCTCCTGCAGGCTGATGCCCGCTTCCCGGCAGATCCGTGGCACGTGGCGGGCGTCGAGCGAATAGTAATACGTCGTCGGTCGCCCGACCGCGTAGTCGAGGAATTGGTCCGGATTGCCCTCCAACCCGGCCTCGGCGGCTTTGGCGATATTGTAGGCCTGTCGTGCCGTTACATAGTGCAGTTGAAAGCGCACACCGTCGTTGAACTCAGTCCCGAGGGTGCGGTGCATGGCCAGCGCTTTCTCCCCAAACAGCGCATCGAAGTCGCGCTCGATTGCGCCGTGCGTATGCAGCTTGACGAACAGCCATTCAGGCCGGCCTTGGACATGGACGTTGCAATGGAGCCAGACCGGAATCCGATCGGGCCGGCCCCAATTGCTGCTCGTGAGGCTTGCGTTCTCCAGCCGCGGATGGCCGGGCGCGCGCCAGTTGAGCGCCAGCGGCCCCTGCATCATGAACAGCGCTGAGGCCGGTGGCGGTGTACCGACGCGGACGTCTGGGCCCGAGTCATGGGCCTTCGGTCGCGACTTGTCAGCGCGGCCGTAGTAGAGGCTATTGATCTTGCGCGTCTGCGCCTCGTTGCCCGACGGCATCGTCAAGTCCCCCCAGAAGCCCACCTCGCGCAGAATGTCCAACTCGTCGTTCACACCGCAATAGCGGCCACCGCACGAGTTGCCGAGAGCCCAATCGCCGTGGATAAAACCAAAGCGCGTACGGGGAGGTGCTCCGGCCTCTAGCAGCAAGCCCCAGCGGTTGTATTCCTGCAGGGTCGCCCGTAGATCGCGGCGCAAGGTCTCGGAGGTGTCCCCATCGTGGTGATAGTGCAGCTCTACCTCGCCCAGTCCGTCGAAGGCCATCTGAGCCAGGCTGGCCAGGTGCTCGTTCCCGTGATGAGGGGGGTAAAACCAGGAGTGCAACGGCGCCATCCCGATTTCACTGCGGCAACGTTCCTGGAGGCGAGCGTAGCCGCTGTGACAGGCTTGAAGGCGTTCGAACGGCTGCTCGGGCCGCGTGGCCGCGTGGCGCGGCTCGAAGTGATCACATACCAGGAACATGATGTGCGTGGTCCGGCCCTGTCGAAGAGCTCCGGCACGGACGCGCCCAAGCGCATCCATCAAGTAGGTAGGAAGCCAACGATCGAGTCGCCGCATATGCCTATGATAACCGTTAAGCTTTCGACTATGGCAAAAGGTAATCGAGCCGGGCAACTATAGCAGCGCCTACGCGTCCATCGCTTGCGTTGCCTCAGGGGCCGCTAGCCCCTGCTGACTTCCGTAGCAACTCGACGTTCTTCCTCGCCAAAGACATCCAGGTCATGTCCTCCACCGAGCGCCGGATGCGCGTGCGGTCCCACTTGGCGGACAGCGCGCACCGCAAGGCCGCGGCCAAGGCGTCGGAATCCCCGGGCTGGGTCAAGATTCCGTTCGCTTGATCGACGATGACCTCCGGAAGGCCGCCTACAGCCGTCGCCACCACAGGTACGGCACTCGCCAGAGACTCGATCACCACGTTGGGCATGCCCTCGCTGTGACTCGGAAGGCAGAGCAGGTCCGCTGCACCAATCCAAGTTGCCACCCGTGATTGCGGCACACCGCCAACAAATCGAACCTCCGGAGCTATACCAAGCGTCTGCGCCAAATGCTGCAGCTCACTGCGAAGGTGCCCCTCGCCTACAAGCACCAGCGTCGTCGGGACCGACCCCAGTTCGCCGCAGCTATGAAGCTTGGCCCAAGCTCTTAGTAAAACATCGAGGCCCTTGACGGCGACCAGGTTGCCGACGAAGAGCACGATGAGTCCTTTCGTCGAGAGGCCCAGCTCCGCACGGCAATCGATCTGGTCTCGCGGGGCAAAAACCGATGGATCAAACCCTGCACACGGAATGATGGCTGTTCTTGCCGCAATCTCTGGTACCAGTGCCACAATCTTTTCTCGGAGGGCCCCACTGACGGCAATCACCGCGCTGGCGTGCCGCAGAGCCCATCTGATCTGCCGTCGCAAAAAGCCGCGCGCGGCATGGATGTTGATATCACTGCCGTGGGCGGTGATGACATACCGCAATCCAAGCGCCCGGGCGGCAAGCGCCCCCCCGACGCCGTCGGGGAACGCGCAGTGGACATGCACCACAAGACCCGGATCCGCAAGCGCAGCTCGTCGCATCAATCTCACCACGCCAACGCCAAACCCTAGGCCATGAACGACGCCCAATCCAGGTGGCGCCAGAAATCGAGGATGCTGCAGCTTGATGCCGTCGACGGTCTCCTCGCGAGGCACTCGCGCTACGTCTGGCCAACGCCGCGACTTCCAACCTGGCGGAGCCCATGGAACCGGAGCGATGACGTTCAGTCGACACAGTTGGCGCATGGCCGCCACAAGGTTCTTGACGAACAGCGTGCGCCGAGGCTGCTGCGAGTTGGGAAAGAACGTGGTCACTACCTGCACGCAGGGGCCGGCAGGGCAAGTGAAATCGGCAAGACCGGTCTCGTGCAAATTGGCCTGAGGCATGCTGCTATCCGACTGGCGGAGTACCCGCGCGAAGCGGGTCACTTCGACCCGATGATTGGAACGCGGAGCCGTCGGTCTGCGAGCCCGTAGCCGGCGTGCAGGCTCCTCGCGCCACAATCGTCTGTCTATTTGAATGCCCGCACGAATCCGTAGTCAATTTCATCGGCATGGTTCCAGCGTCCCGGCAAGAGCGCGCAGATCAGTCCTGGGGATCTTGCGGTGCGGGTTCGTCACGACGTTCACTGTCTGCCTTCGGCGACTTCACGAGACCCAATTCTTTGACGGCTCTGATGAGACGGGCCTTGACCTTGGGCAGGTACAGACGCCGCGCCCGGTACACCCAAGCGCCTGGGCTGCGTCGGAGCGCAGTCAAATACACGGTCTCCCGGTCACGGCATGGGAACTCCTCTTTGTGAGCATGCTCCCCGCGCAAGAAATCGAGGACCCCATGTCCCTCGCCAATCGCGCTCTCCAGCATGTAGGTCAAGAGGACCTTCCCGGAATTGGAATAGTCAGGGTCAAACCCGACCTGCATGACGTAGATCGCATTGCGAAACCGGTAACAGTACTGCATAGCCGCGACCTGGCCAGAGAGCTCCAAACAATAGAGCCGAAGTCGATCGCGCGACATGCACGCCTTCATCACCGCGCGATGAAAACCAAGATACTCTGGCGAGGTAAACCCATGGTTCTTGACGACACGGCTGAATCGCTTGTGATGCAGTTGGGCCAACCGGTCGAATGCCTCATCCATCTTGGATGGGTCATCCCAAATGAAAAAGCGCGACGCATGCGACGTGCTGAGCTTCTTACGGTTGTATCGCATTAGTCTGCGGCGATGACCGCTCAGCGTCTCTAAGAACCTCTCCCACGTCGGGGGCAACTCGATATACGTAATTCGCTCCGAGCGCCCCTTGAGCGTTTCGAGTTGCGCGGCATTCGCGACCTCGGCCATCGCGGTGGTGAACGCACACGCCGGATTCATGTCAGACAAGTCCAGCACATCCCACTCCCGAAGCTCCAGTGCGGCTTCAGCGAGCGCTCGCGCGACGATGTGCTCGCGCCCCGCTGAGAGTATGGGGCCGAGGTCATCCGGCGATGTGTCTCCACCGCTACCGACGAAGCGAAGCAATCGCACCGGATAGCGCATCATCGGGAGGGTATGAATATAGAGCGGGAGAATACCAACGATCGCATCCCCGGCCATCGCGACGAGAAGGCGAAGCGGCTTGCCCTTGCCATAGCTCTGCCACCAAAGGTGTTGCCAATCGAATGTCTCGAACACACTCGTGATCGCGGCGCACCGTTGCAGTTCCTCCCATTCCTTGGCGAGGGCAGCAAACTCTTCGGCGTCCTGGATAACCCGCACGCGTATGGCTTCTGCCGGGCTTGCTTGGATCGGGGAAGTCACGCAAGGCCCCTGATTTCGGAGCAGCACGATCGGTTGAGCTCCCATAGGCACCAACAGAAAAGTCGCGACGAATGTAGATTGGCCATCTGATTAGGCAGAAAATAGGAAGGAAAGTGCCGGATAGGACATCGTTCGGGGAGATTACCAGAAATCACGCTCACGGCAGGCCTTATGCACTGCCAGCGACGCCTTGTCTGCAGGCTCATAGCCCAAGGTGTTCTGGATAGTCCTGGGCCAACACCCTGTCGACTGATTTGGACGCCAGGTCCGCGCGGTTGAACGTCGCTGTCGGCACGGTGACTGGGAGAAAGTGACCCTTTGTTCGACCGAAAGGGTTTGGACGGGTTGGACGGCCAGTGGGACGCCCCATGCGCCGAGCATCGTCGGGGTTGGGTGTTGTATGCCGGCGCTGAAAGTCAGTCGCACCAGAGGCCTTGCCCATGCGTGCACGCCACGACTGCCACGATCACCGCTGGCCGCCTCAGTGGATCTCGAACACGAAGGTTGTGTAGGGAAAAAACAATTGCGACGGCACGCGCAGCGCACGACAGATTCGCTTCAAGCCGGCGTTGCACAAACTCAGCGCCTCGGTCGCCGTCCCGGGGCTGCCCTTGCGTCGGCGCGCGATGACGTTGTCCATCGAATTGAATTCGTTCATTATTGTCCGGTCGACGAGTCTTCGTCCGCTTGATCGGACCCAACGCCGCAATTCGAAGTAGGTCAGGCCGTATGGGACATTGAGGCGTCGCATCTCTGTGCGTCGGAACAGCGGGAAGAGCCGGCCAGTGTAGTAATCGACCGGATAGAGCCCGTTTTCGGTTGACAACACCAGGTGCCCGCCGGGCCGCAACACGCGGACAAGTTCGCGGACGTATTCATCCCGCCGCGCCGGAATGAACTCGAACACCGAATTGCAAGTCACCACATCGAAACTGGCATTGGGAAACGGGAGTCCTGGTTCGATCCCGATCTCGACGGTGCGGACCTTTTCGTCGCCAAACCCGAAATACCGTGCCCGCCATTCGCAGGCGTCAAGCGACACGCGTGTGGGATCCGATGCGGTGACCGTGGCACCCTTCAAGGCCACCGCGACAGCCAGCGCACCGGTGCCGGAACCAAAGTCCAGGACTTCCTTGCCCGCAAGCCCGATCGTCCTGTTGATCGGATCGGCCAGGTTGGAAGTGTGCGAAAACATGCGGGCGAATTGCACGCGGCAGGCCCGCACCAGCCGGGCACGAGCCTCCTCGTCGAGCTCGTTGCGACGACGCACCCCGAATCCCTTGTCTGATTCGGAGTAGATGTCCTGCAGCGAAGCACCCTTGACGAAGCACTCTAGGAAATTTCGGTAGGCCGGATGGTCTTCGTCGATGATCGGTTCAGACATGTAATGTGTTCCCTTGCTCGCAGTCCGCGCCCGTAGCCGTGCTCCCTGGAAACCGATGCTATCGCCAAGCCGTACGGTCTCCAACGCTAGTTTCGTGGTTCACCCACTTTGGGGAGCGTATTCGTTCGCCGGTCTGCGCTGCTTCGCCAGTCACCCTGGACTTCCTGTGCTATTGGGCAGAGTCTCGCACGCCTGGGCTACTGAGCGAACTCGTAAGCGCCGATGTCGAAGGCTTTGCCTAGCGG
>CAZTTW010000003.1:0-30587 GCA_964616265.1 uncultured Myxococcales bacterium
GCGCCCGACATGACTCGAACATGTAACCCCCGGCTTCGTAGGCCGGTGCTCTATCCAGTTGAGCTACGGGCGCAAAATCAATCTGAGGGCGAATGTATGCCGTGCCGCCGGGGCACAAGTCAAGAGGTGCGCACAGGAAAAGAGCCGGCAGACGTCCTCGCGCAGAACGAGCCGCCGTTTTTCCCCGACTACGACCGCCGTCGGACCCGGAGAGCCAACACCGCTAGGAGCAACAAAGCCGTCGGAGCCGACGGAACGCGGCTGCTAACCGCGAAGCTGCAACCGCTGGTGCTCGTGGTGCCGATAGCGCCGCCGACGCCCGAGCTGCCCAAGCCAGAACCGCCGCCGTCGCCGGACGAGTTGTCTGACTTGCCACCGCTGCCGCCGCCCGTGCCTTTGTCGCCACCGCCGCTGACCACCGCGCCGCCAGACCCGACGCCACCTCCCGCACCAGCACCACCGCCAGCGCCAACCATGCTGCTGCCCCCCGAGCCAACCGCGCCGCCACTGCCCGGAGCGCCTCCGGCTGCCTTGGCGTCACTGCCGGGACTCGCGTCTCGGTTGCCGCCACCGCCGCTGACACCGCCCGAAGCCACAGCGCCGCCCGAGCCGGTTGTCGCGCCACCTGTCCCCGACGTTCCGCCCGTTCCCGTAGCGACATCGCCGTAGAACGTAACCGCACCTTTGTCGCCGCCGCTCGCAGCCCATTGCCGACGATCCCAGGCGACGAGCGCGAGCAGATGGCCTGCATAGAGCCCTTGCCCATCCTCTTGAGCGCTATCGGGCTCGTTCCATTTCACGAGAGGAATCAGCGTTCCGGTGACCGCACTGTCGTTCTTGGCCGCGATGCCAAGAGCCGCTGCGCACGCGGCAGCCACGAAAGTCGAGGACGATTTCAGGCCAGCCTGAACATCGGCTTGGTAGGTCGTCATGTCTGCGGCACTGCCCATCAGCAGAAGAGCCGCCTTGCCAATGGTAGCCATGTCGCCCGTGCCCGAAATCTGGGACTGGATAAAGGTCCGCGCGTCCGCGTCCTCGCCGAGATAGCCGAGCATGAAAAGCGCATAGCCGGCGAAGCCAACGTCGCCGTCGTTCACACCGCACCGGAGGCGCTGCCGCAACGTCGCGATGCGGGTCGCACCCAGGACGGACTTCCGAGCTGCAAGCTCGCCCGCTGCCCACAGGTGCATGTAGTCGTACTTCGAGCCGGTCTTCGCGGCGGGCTTGCTCGTCGGGCAGGTGGTACTCGAGTTGTCCTTGCAACTGGCCATGGTCACACCGTCGGTGCTGCCGAACGATCCACGACCGGCGCAATAAAGCGTCATCAACTTGTCAAGGCCAGTGTCGGTATCCTCGAAATCAGCCATCGCCTGGTATTGCAACGAGCGGCCCTGCGCCATATCGCCGGTGCAGCCCGGATTCTGGGCGTTGTCGAGACCAGGCAGCGCCGGCGGAGCAGGAAAGAGCGTCCCGTCGGTTTTCACCACCATGATGGCCTTCGCGCTCTTGGTGGGATAGCAATTGCTTTGGCCGCCATTGCCGAAGGACACCGAAAACGCGACGTCTTCGATCTTCGTGAAGCCACTGCCCGAAATTTTCCAGATTGCCTTTTGGCCGGGAAGAAGAGTGTTGGCGACCTTCAACGTAGGCGCCGTCACGGTCAGAGCTGCGCTGCCTGCCGAAGCGCTCAACTTGAAGTTGATGAGCTGATAGCCCATGTTGTTCTGCACGTAGACGTTCATCGAGCCGCCCGTCACCGTATCGCTCTCGGGCCGAACCACGATGTTGTAGCTGGAGGCCCACAGATCGTCACACCAGTGCGCCTCGGCCGGGGACGCGATCCCGGCGAACGCAAGGGTGACAGCCATGGAGAGAATGCCCTTACAAAATTTCATGTGGTTCTTCCTTTCCCGACCACAGGTGCGACTGGCAGCAAAGATGGCCAACTCGTTCTAAGCAAAGCGATCTACAATTGTCTGCCATGCGTAAGAGTCCATCAGTTTAGCATTTCAATGAAACAAACACGCTCTGCAATTCCTAAATTTCTTGCGATGTACGTAGCTGTGGTCTGCGTAGGATCTCGTACGACTGCTCGCGCGGAAACCGGGATGCAAGCCGGTGTGCAAATCCTGGATGCGTCTCCCATCGCGGTGGAATTGCATCGTGCGGCGGCTGGTGGCGACGCCAACGCCGTCCGACGACGGCTGGATGCAGGCGACGCCGTCGACGGCCGCGATAGCCGCGGCAAAACTCCGCTCCATGAGGCGGCAACCCAAGGCCACGTCGACGTCGCAGCCCTGTTGCTCGATCACGGCGCGGATCCAAATGCTCTCGCGGCCGGTAACATGACTCCGCTGCACTTCGCGGCGATGCTTGCACATCCCGAATTGGCCGGGCTTTTAATTCGGCGCGGTGCTCGCAACGACATCTTCAATGCCGCGGGCTTGCTGCCCATACACCTGGCAGCCAACGACAAGGTGGTACGCGTTCTTGCGGAAGGCGGCGCCGATGTCAACGCGCTCACGACGAAGGGGCAAACACCGCTGCATACGGCTCGCCACGGACTGGTGGCCAAGGCATTGGTGGAATACAAGGCGGATCTGCGCATCCGCAATCCAAAGGGGCGTACGCCGATGGAGATAGCGGGAATAGAGACCCTGGAGCCCGTCGGGCTCTCCATCCACAGCATCATGCTGGGACGCCTGCGTGGAATCATCGGCCAGATGCCCATTACGCTGACCAACGTCTCGGCCGAACCTATCGTCAACCTGGCGCTCACAGCCCGAAGCCCCGCCTGCGAGATCGATACGACACCGCCGTCGGTGGCCGAGCTGCTGCCCGGACAGAACGCCGAGCTGGTCTTGACGATGATCCGCAACCCGAACGTGCCGGAGGGCGAGTACCCCATCTTTCTTTCGATTGCGGGAAACGGAGCCAAGCTGGGCGCTACCGACCTCAAGGTCGACACCCGCAGCGTCGAAACGCCCGAAGACCGCGGTATGATCCGCCTGGCGAAGGGCAGCGTCCGTCCTGCCCCGTCTCGCTGGTTCTACCTGGTCTACGCGTGCGTCCCGCTCTTCGTCGTGGCAGCCTGGTTCCTGTTGCGCCGCCGCAAGTAATATTACCGTTGTTGGACCAAGCGCCGACCCGAGCTCCGCCTGCGCTCGCGGCGGGTGAGAAGGATGGCCAGGGCGGCCACCGGTCCGAGAAAAAGCGGAAAGGAAAGCCAGAAGCCGAGATTCGAGCGAAGCTCGGGTGCCGAGCGCTCTTCGGCGTCGAGCGGAAGCGCGCGCAAAAGGCCGTCGTAGCTACCGACGAAGGCCATGGCGTGGCCAGCGATCCGTCCAACCGCTGGTGACGACCAATTGCTGTCGTCCATGCCGCCCACATTCCACAGGGGCCGGCCGGTAAATGCCGAGAAAACGGCGCTCCCGTCGCCGCCCCGATTGACGTGAAGCAAATGGTCCCAGGCCTGGGTCAAGACCAGGACGCCGTCTGCATTGCCATCGCCGAGGATTGCCGCCGACGCGTAGATCCCACCGCGAAAGGTCTGGTGCCAGACGGATCCGCCGGCGGCGTCGATCGCGTAAAGGTTTCGGTCGTACGAGCCGACAAAAATGCGCGGCTGTTTTCCGGTCCAAACCGCCGGCGAGCTGGTAATGCGGTCCCCGGTGCGAAACTGCCAACGCTCGGTTCCCGAAGCGGCGTCGAGGCCGCGAACCGTGCCGAACTTCGAGCCGGTCACGAGCAGCGGCCCCTGCTCGGTGGAGAGAAAGGCCGGCGGATTTCGAACGCAGTCGAGCTCGGCCTTCTTCCACAAGACGTGTCCGTCCGTGGCGTCGACGGCAAACAGGTTGCCGCTCGACGAGCCCAAGAACAGCACGCCCCTGCCCTGCAGCCGGACGAAGATTGCCGCCGTCAGCTCGCCGTCTCCCAGCACGGTTCGCCACAGCGGCCGGCCGTCGTCGGCCGAGAGCGCCACGATGCCCGCCGTTTGCATGCTGCTGGCCAGCGAACGATCCCAGATCCAATAGGGCACGAAGACGGCGTTGTCTCTTTCTGCGGTTCCGCCCACGCACGGAGCAGCCAGCCGAGCGCCGCCAAGGGTCGGCCTAAAATCCTCGACCGCGTGGACCCACACTTGGCGGCCGAGGGCTGGGTCGATGGCGTACACGAGGCGATCGTTCGACGCCGCAAACAGCAAGTGGCGGCTGCCGTCGCGAAAAAAGACCGGGGATGAATAGATCGGGCCGCCCGTGGTGAATTTCCACAACACCTCACCCGTGGCGGCGTTCAATGCATAAAGGGTGTGGTCGTAGTTGCCAGCGACGACGACGGGCTGGCCGTCGGCCTCGCCCAGCGCGGGCGACGACCAAACCGTAAGGCCTGGCTCATATCCCCAGACGCGGCCGCTCCCGTCGAAGGTCCAGGCCCGCGGCGCCACCGAATGGTCGGTGCGCAATTCAATCGCGGCCGCGTTCTGAGCGTCGCAGCGGCTCTGCGACCAGGTCGTGCAATCCGCTGCCACGCTCGGGAAGGAAACAAGCAGAGCAAGCGCAAGCGCCAGCAGAGCCAATGTCCACTTCATGCGACCGGGCCTTCGCTGGGCAAAGACGGGCGAGCTTTCTGCTTTTCGGCGCTTCGGAGCGCCCAAACGTCCACCACGATGAGCGCGGAATTCGCGCAGTGGTCGACGCAGGCGTGACAGAACTGACAGTGCTCGGTGCGGATGATGCCCTTCTCGATAGCTGCGACGTCACAGTGGCTGTCGCAGACGCCGCACTGGTTGCACTTGTGGGCATCGAGCAAAATGCGCAAACGCGAAAACCGGTGCAGAAAACCCACGAATTGTCCCCACGGGCAGAGGTAGCGACACCACGAGCGCGCGACGAATGTTCCGGCCACCAGGATCACCAGGGTGGTCAGCGCCGACGCCGGATCGTCGCGCGAGGTAAAAGCGAAATGCACGGGCGAGGTCACCACCATGTGCGAGACCGCAGTCGTGAAGATGGCGGCCAGACTGAGCCAGCGCAAGCGCCGGGTCGGAATGTCGTCAACAACACCGGCCAACACCAGACAACACAGCAAGAGAAGCGTCGCCGCCCAATGCAGGCTGGAATCTTCTATGAAGAGCTTCTTCTTTGCGCCAAGCCAAATGAGTAAAGCGATGAAACCTGCGCTTGCGGCGGCGAGCGCCAGCAACTCCTTGCGCGAAAGCGTTCGCGATCGGTGTGGCAAGCGTTTGCGAATCCATCCGGAAATGTCTTGCAAGCTGCCGGTTGGACAAATCCAGCCACAGAAGACCGGGCCATGAAGCAGCGTCACCGCGATAATGACGATTGGAAGTGCCAACCAGTAGAAGGACTCGCTGTAGGCGGAGCCTACCAAAGTCAGGCCGTAGAGGCCGTTGCGAATCATACCGAAGACACCAAGGCACGAATAAACGACGTAGAAAAACACGACAAACGACAAGACTTGAATGCCGCGGCGGATCCACTGGCGATGGCGAGTAACATGACTGATGACCACGACCACCAAGAAAAGAAACAGCAGCGTCGCCATTTCCACGCTCGTGCCGTCGAGGGAAAGGAAAGGCGTGTTGAAAATCTTTCCGAGGGGTGAGCGCTCGGGTTGCATGGTGCTTTAGCTTGCCTCCTCGGCGCTGCATTCGCCCGGCTTTTCTGCGCAAACAGAAGCACACGCCGGCAGCGCGCCAATAGCGGACGGGGTAAGTCCTAAAAAGCGAGCGACAAAGGGGCATCGGGGCCGTGCTGCCACCTCCGCCGTGGACCCTCGCTGCACGATCCGACCTCCAAGCATGACAGCCACGTGGTCGCCCAGTGCCGCCGCCTCTTCGCGGCTATGGGTTACGTGCAGGGTGGTCAGGCCCAGTTCTTGGTGCAACCGGGCCAGCTCGCCCTGCAGCTCGAGGCGGGTGTTGTGATCGAGCGCGCTCATCGGCTCGTCGAGCAGAAGCAGATCCGGTTCGATGGCCAAGGCGCGCGCCACGGCGATGCGCTGGGCTTCACCGCCACTCAACGTGGCGACGGGCCGCGCAAGAATCGAGCCCAATCCGAGGCGTTCGACCAATGCATCGACCTTGCGAGCGACGGCATCCGCAGGCATCTTCCGCGCCCGCAGCCCGTAGCCAATGTTCTCGGGTACCGACTTGTGAGGAAACAGCGCAGCCTGCTGAAAGACCAACCCCATCTTCCGCCGTTCGGGTGGCAACTTCGTAATATCACTGCCTCCGACCCGGATCTGTCCCTTGGCCGGCGAGAAGAAACCAGCAACGGTTTGCAGAAGAACCGACTTTCCACATCCACTTGGGCCGAGGATGACCCAGTAACTTCCTTTTTCGATCTGCAAGGAGATGTCTTTCAGCGCGAAGTCGCCGAAAGTGCAACACAGTTTCTCGATAGAGATCATGGTCGTCTATCTCCACTTGCTCCACGCTGAGCGCGAAAAGCGAACGGCATGAGTGACTGACCGAACTGCAAGAGCACGAAGACCCAAAGACAAATGACGAGCAACAGGATAGCGATGGGCCGGCTTTCCGAGGCTCCCACACGCAAGAACTCAGTGTGGACCAAGACTGGCGCCGTGACCGGCGAACTGGCAAACAGGACGATGCAGCCGAATTCACTGACAGCACGGGCCCACGCCAGAGCGCTGCCCACCAGAATGCCCCGCGACGCGAGCGGCAACGAGATCTGGAGGAACGTCGCAGCCGGCGAGACGCCAAGGCTGCGCGAGGCGAGCTCGTACTGTACCGGAACCGCCTCAAAGGCGGTCATGGCACTCTTGATGAGAAAAGGCGAGGCAACGAACACCTGCGCCACCACGATTCCGACAAGTGAGCCCGAAATGGGCAAACCGAGTCCTTCCAAGGTACCGCCGAGGACGCTACCGGGCCCGAGCAAGACAATGAGCGCGACCCCGGCAACCGACTGTGGCACCAGGATGGGCACGTCGATGATCGATTCGACCCAGCGCTTGCCGGGAAAATCCGTGCGCGCCAGAGCGTAGGCGAGCGGTACCGTCCAAAGACAGAGGACAAGGGTCGCGATCGTCGAGGTGAACAAGCTGAGCCAAATGGCGCTGGCCACATCGCCGCGCACGAAAGTCCGCCAGAGCGTCTGCAGGGAATCCTGCATGCCGAGATGAATGAGTGGAAACAGGACGGCCGTAAGGGCCAGCAAGCCGCCCGACAGACACAGGCGGACAAAGCGCGAAGCGCGCCCCCTCACGGTGCAATCGAGGGAATAGATGAGCGAAAGTGGAATGAAGGTCTCGAACGCGAAGGGCTGCAGAATGACGAAACTAAGAACGAAGATGGCGAAGAAACCCAGCAAGGACGGCGCGCCGAAGAAGCCGGCATAGGCAATGATCATGAGAATGAACAACGGCGGCTTGTTGAGCACCACCAAGAGCAAGGCAAACAAAACGATGTACCCGACGACGAAGAGCACTACCGAACGCGCTGCACCGTCTCGCAGCACGGTGGACGCGGTGTAAAGAACGAACAGATTGGTGAAGAACAAGGCCAGGTTCATGCCCAGCGAAAACGGCGGTATCGGCGCAAGCTCGACGCTTGCATGGATCGCGGCGAGCACCACGAAGGCGACAGCGGCATGTCTCCAGGTCTGCCTCATGGTGCCTTCGCCGTGACCTGGGAGGACAACGCGGCCGACAAACCGTCGCATGGCGCGCAGGTAGGCGGAACGGCGTGAAAGCCACGCCGTTCGAGCAGGCGCTTGCCTTCAGGACCTAGAAGCAACGACACGAATCGCTCGGCCAGGACCCGATGAGGCGACGCGGTCGGCACCGTGAGACCGTAGGTAACCGGTGCGCCGACGATGGTCGCGCTGCCCTGCCCTTGCTTCATGCGCACGCCCACCTGAACCTTCGCGTAGTCGGCAGACAGATCCTGCCGCGAGAGATTGATCTCCGCCGGCAAGGTGGTGACCTTCAAGTGGTGGTCTTCGGCGGTCGAGCGAAACACAAAGGCGTAATCAATGGCCCGCGACTCGAGCAAGGCAAGCAGCTCGCCCTCGTCGTGGGTAACGTGTTCCTTCGCGCATTTCGCCTTGAGAGTCGCCGTGAGCTCCGCAGCTGCCGAGCCGTAGAGGCCCGCGTGCTCAGCCAATTGCCAGACCATCAGAGTCTGGTACCCGAGGGGCGCCGTGTCCGGATCGGCGCGTCCCAAGCGAACCTCTTCGCGCGTGAGAATCGCCGGCCAGTTCTGTGTGGTTATTTGGTCCGTGCCCTTGCTGTGGTCTTTGTGCGCGATGACGAGCTCGTTGGTTGCAAAGACGATGTTCCACAGCGCGTGCGACGGTATCATGAGCTTGTCCACCAGTTGGGCATCGGCTACGGCGACGATGTCCGCTTGCATGCCAAGCTCGGATACTTTGCGCGCTGCCACCTGCGAGCCCGACGGTTCGAGACGAACCTGCGCCTGAGGGTTTTGTTTGCGGAACAAATCAACGGCATCACTCAGCACCGAA
Source organism: uncultured Myxococcales bacterium (assembly GCA_964616265.1). Classification (GTDB taxonomy): domain Bacteria; phylum Myxococcota_A; class Polyangia; order Fen-1088; family Fen-1088; genus Fen-1118. Next base: position 8,511 of record CAZTTW010000003.1, read on the forward strand.
GAAAGACTGCTGGCATGGAAAATGATCACCTCGTCTTTGCGCACCTTGCAGCTCGCAAACGCCATGAGCCCTGCGAGCACGCACACGGTCTTTGCCGGGGACCTCAACATGCACTCGAGCTCACAGATTCATGGTGAAGAATACATACGGATCGAGCTTCGTCCAACTCGCGCACATCGCACCGGAAGTGCAGCCGTAGTGGTCATACTTGAAATGCCCGTCCAAGTACAGTCTGTCGCCCAGACGCCAAATCACACCCGCGATGGGCAAGATTTCGAATCCCTTTTGCGCGCCGTCTCCGCTCATATCGATGCGCTCGAGCTCGATGCTTTGGTACACATAGAGAGCCGAAATGTCAGCCGACGGATAGAGCCTAACTTGCAGCTCGCCCCCGTAGGTGTACTTCATGTAGTTTGCCGCCTGCATACTACGATTGTTCGTGACCGGATCCGTCACGGCGTTGTACGTATCGCTGGTGTGCTCAATCGCGCCCTTTGCGCGAATGCGCGTCGTGATCAAGTCATTCCACCTCATCAACCACTCTAGCGTATTGTTGTCGGAGAACCTGTCAGACCATGCGCCAGCGCCGGCCGCCAGAGCCTCTGAGTCATTCACAGCTCGGTCCGCTTCGTAGTTGACGATGAGGGTGATCGGCGACGTAAAGATGGGTCGATAAACGATCCGATTGTTGGAAACAGTCATGCTCGAAATCATCGCCGCGGTCTGACCATCGTTGGTGTAGCGATAGCGCTGGTAAAGAGACACTTCGACCTTCCTGCCAGCCCAAACCTCCGTGGTCACGTAGTCGTAAACCCGGCTATAGGTTGTCTTCACGTTGTCCGCAGACGATTCGCCATCGCCTACCGCAACACTCGGAACGAATGCCAGCGGTCCAAGTTTCGCCCACCACTGGCCAGGATAGATTCCAAGCGAACCGCCAATCGAACCATTGACCGTCCGGGCCGGCCCCGTCGACGTGACATTGCTCGGACCAGGCGGCATCACCGCTGAACCGGCAGGTCCGGTGTTCGCCCAAAAACCCGCTGTCGTCGTGTTAATGCCGCTTGAGGACGACTGGCCTGGCGTGTTGCTAGCGCTATTCGCACATCCGGCTGTCGCCCGACAATCATCGTAAAAGACGTTGTAGTTCAGGCGCGGCACGAGGCCAGGAATGATCGTGCTCTGCGCACCTGAGATGAGCTCCCAGTGATAGACACTACGCCAGTACGGACCATCTACCAGCGTTTGATGCCCGAGATCTCGAGAACGAAAGATTGCATTTGCGGATTCCGTCGCCGTCGGTGCGAGTTTTCCTTCGAGACGAATCAGACGCACGCGATCCCCGTATGCATAGGCGCCATCCTTGTCCGCCTCGGATTGCGAAAGACTATAGAGCGCGCGGATGTTGAACCGTTTGATATGCGTGAAGGAAAGAATCGGCGCCAAGTCGTAGTCCGTTTGCGCCGATCCTTGGACGCGGTGGATTTGATACTCGTTCGGGTTGTCAAACTCGGTGCTGCCCAGCTGGAGCGTCGTCGCTGGCCAGCCGGCTCTGTTGAGTTGAACGCGTGCAATGGCGTGCTGAAGAACCCCCGTTCCTTCGCTGCCGTCCGGAAGCCACGCCCTCTGGCGTGTGAACAATGCCGTAACCGGGAGCCACGCGTACGGATAGCCTGTCACGTTGAACTGAGTTTCGTCGCGCAAGGTCCCCAAGCGCGCGTCATTCCACGTCCTCTGCAAGGTGCCGTTCGCATCCGGAGTCGGAGACGTGTGCCCGATCGGCGTCCAGTTTTCCGTGTTCAGTCGTCCTGAAACCGTCCCTTCCAAACGGGCGCTCGACAAACGAAGGAAGCCCATCCCCGCCATTCCGTCGGGGCGTCCCCCATTCGAGTCGTGGGAACCGCCCATTTCGACGTAGCTCGTGAGCAAGCCGCCGTCGCCAACCTGCGTCTGATAGCGACCGTCGACGATTCCGCTCGTCAAGTGTAGCGGCCGCGTCTCTGCCGGCATACCACTGGAGTCGAGATAGCTGGTTCCCGACATCTGTTGGAGCTGAACCACGCGCGCACCAAGCTCCATGCCCGACATGGGCGCGACCGCTCCACGCGCAGCGAGCAAGACCTCCTTGAACGCGTCGCCGATGTTGCTCGTGACCAGCGTATCGCGATTCAATATCTGCAAGACGAACGTCTTGACGAATACCAATGCGGCGTCCGAACGGTCATCAATCGAGACCTCGATATAGTATTGCCCCGTAAAGGCGATGGCTCGATAGGCGGTCGGCAGGCCCATATCGACGACCGCATTGGCGATCTTAGCGTTGGAATTGAGGGGATCCTGGATCCAGCTAATCTCGACGCGCGATACGGGAAGGTCGAAATTGAAGATATCCTGGGAGTGATCTGGCGACGCCATATTGTGAATCGCCACTTGAATACTGCCGTTGCTTTGCTGGTACGTGGCATACACACTGGCAATCCAGCCGCGATCGATGTACTTCGGCGCACCGCCATCGATCTGATTGTAGAGTCCTGTATCGCTGCTGATGAGCGTTGGCGATCCGGCAAGCGTCCAGGAACCTATTTCGTTGCTCGCGGGCAACCTCTGTTGGAGCGAAAGCGCACCAAGGGATTTCTTGGGCATGAGATCGCGCTCGTATTCGACCGTAATCACGCTGAGGTCGTCGATGCGCTCGGGGTTCAAGAACGTGAGCTGACCATTGGGATAGACGATGGTGTAGTCGGTACCGTTATTGAGCAGCTCGCCGTCGACGTAGACGCGGTCGGATCCGGGCACGACATACTTCTGCGACAACTGGTAGGTCTGCTGCGAGGGTCCCGTCAAAAAGTCGCGAACGATCTGCCCGCGCCGAAAGCCAGCATCGACTTCCATCTTCGCCTTCGGCTCGGCTCCAGGCGTGGCCAAGCCAACGTGAACGCCTTGCAGAAGCAGTTGTCGGTCAAGCCCTTCCTCGATGTAGCGATACTTGAGCTTGTCCTCGATTCGAACATCGCGCACCCAATCGTTCTGGTTGCCGAGGTACTCGATCTTGTACTGAAGATCCCGAATACCGCCAGCATCAAGCTGACCGTAATCGAGATAGACGGAGCCATTGAGGCTGCGGTCCTTGTCGAGCTGGCGTCCGAAGCCCAGACCACCAATGGCAGTGGCGTAGGAATTGTCCGCGTCTCGTTTGCTACCGTTGAATGGCTGTTCGAGCTCGAGCTGGCCAAACAAGCGCGCTGTGGTCTTTCTTTCGCTGTTCGCCGTCACGGCGATAGTGCGATAGGTCCACTGGTCGAGTGCAACGTTGTACATGGCGGCTGAATCCGAGAACATCACGGTGATGAACTTGCCGGTGCTCAGCGTTCCCGTGGATCCGTCTTGTCGAACGAGACCCTCGGCGGAAGAAAACCGGCGGATTCCAAGGGTCAGTGTGTTGTACTGCAGGACCTCTTTGTCAGTAGTGAAATAGTCATAAGACGAGCCTATTTCAACCCCCACGATGGTCTTGCTACCAAGGGCATCCTGTTGAGGAAAGACACGAATCGTGTCGCTGGCGCCTTCGAACACCCAAAGACCGTTGTCCGTACCGAGCCACATGTTTTCGCCATCGGGCGCCATCACGCGAATCTGTTGGGCGCCCATGAGCGTCATGGGAAAGTTGTTGAACACCCGCTGCTGGATGCGAAAGCGCGATAGACCCACATCCGTTCGGCACCACAAATCGGCGCCGAATTGAAAGACCTCGGCAACGTCGCCCGAGGCAAGCCCGTCCGCTTCGCCGAACGAACGCAAGCCATCGACGTCCGGACTGTAGTACGCAATCCCTGCGCGGGTGCCGAACCACACCTGCCGCCCGATGGTCACCGAGTAGGTAATCACCTTGCTCGGTAAGCCATTGCTTTCATCGTAGATCTTGAGGGCTCGGTCGATCTTGCGGTAGCGGACAAGCCCTTTGTTGGTGCCAAACCAAACGTACTGGTCGTCGAAGGCGACCGTGCTGATCCGCTGGCTGGGCAAGCCGTCGTCCATGGTCAGCTTCGTGGACTTCTGGCTGCCGATGTCGAAGCGAATCACGCCGTCATCGGTGGCGAGCCACAAGATGCTTTGATCGACGACCAGCTTGTTCACCGTGGCGCCGGCTGAAAACACCGACCAGCGGTCGATAGTCTGGAAGATGAACTTATCGTCCTGGGCGATCCATACGCCATCGCGCGGATCGATCGCTATTTCCGGGGTGCGTGCCCGCAGCGGCGCTGCCCACAGCAGAACTACTGCGGCCACCGCGAGGGCGGCCTGCTTCATGGCAGAACTACGCGGTGACTTTCTTGACCTTCATCTTCGCTACATCGATCTCGCCCAGTCCCGCCTTGCCCGCAAACTCGATGTGCCTTGCCTCGGCCGGAGTCATCGTCTTGCTGTTGAACTTCGCCACCGTCAGACCATAGGCGTCCACCGATGCCACCCGGCGCCCTGCGATCATCCGTCCCGGCGTTGACGTCTCACCGGGGCCGGCGGGTCCGTTGGTCAGAAGAGCTCGCGTGGCATCCAAGATTGTCAAATGAGGAACAATCACGCGACCGAGGTCGGCCACGGCCTGATGCAGCTCCATGGCGGTGTGAAAAGCCTGGCGATCGAGGATGAGCCCCATGTGGTTTTTGAGCCCGAACGAAACGCCCGCCTGATAGTGCGCCTTCGCCGCCGGCACGTTGATGAATACATCGGCCGAAAGAATCGCTTTGGCCACCTCTACTGACTTCAAAGCAACCCCACCTTTCACATCGACTTTCTGGAAATCGCCCGGTCCGCTGAGCAGCTTGACTTTCACGGCCGGCAACGCAGCCAATGCTGCAGTCAGTCCGCAGCGTTCAAGACACTTTTCGGCCTTGGCCTGAGGAAATTCGAGGATCAGAACCTCTTTGGCTTTGGCTTCGATGCAAGCCTTGGCAATCGCCACCACAGTATCAGGATGTGTGGTGGTGCCCCAGGCCGGCGGATTGGCGAACGCCGCGTTCGGCTTGATGACCACGAAGTCGCCCTTCTTAACGAACCTGGAAATACCGCCGAGGGCCGCCAGCGCTGCTGCGACCATTTTAGCTGGGTCGGATCCGGAGACGTCGACGATGTCCGGATCATTGCCGCCTGCGAAGACACGACCATATTTGAGCGCAGCTGCGGCTGCGAGGGATCCACCTACGAAGCCACGTCGGGAAATCGATTTCATGTTGGTGTTCCTTTTCTTCGTTGTGACCGGAGTGCACCCGACGGCGAGGAGCAGATTCGCCCAACGCCGAGTCAGGCGTAGGATTGTAACAGAGGCTGCATCGTCCTTATGCTAATCTTTGGCAAATTAGCTCCTGAATAGTTCTTTGGTTGCGCAAAGAAGGGAACGGCAAGCCATGACGGTTAAATCACGAATGACCCGCCGAGAAATGCTGACCGGCGTAGCGGGAGCGGCGGCGGCTGCCTCTGCAAGCACCATCGCAGGATGCTTTCCAGGCGTTGGCGGGAACTGGCCTGATGCTGCCCCAGACACTGCGCCGGATACTGCTTCAAGCTGTGGTTGTCCTCCGCCTGATGGAGGGACGAGCAGTGATGAGCCGAAATCGCCGGTCGCGGGCACTTCGCTTGTGGCGACGATTCAGCGTGACGACAGCATCGACAGCAAGGGGAAGAGCCTTGGCCAAGCGCAGCTCGACGCGACCCAAAGCATGGTCGACGCCTTGTTGTCGAGCCTCGCTGGCGGCGCGGCGAATCCCTGGCCCACCCTCATTCCATCGCTCAACGCCTGCACCCGCATCGGGATCAAGGTCAATTGCCTGAATTCCTTTTTCCCGACGTCGCCGGCGGTGGTACGAGCCATCATTGCCAGCCTCGTGACGAAACAAGGCGTCTGTCCGAACAACATCCTCGTGTGGGACCGCCGACTCGATGAACTGAACAACGCCTGGAAGAACAGCATGCCCTTGCTTCAAGGCGCCCAACTGGTCGGAACAATCAATTCCACCACTGACAGCGGCGGGCCCGGTTATACGGCGCCTTGGGGAACCATTGGCGGCTCGACACCTTGTCTGTCGCGAATCATCACCGAGCACACCGATGTGACGATCAATTGCCCGGTCTTGAAGACGCATGGCCAATCGGGAATTACAGCGGCGCTCAAGAATGTGTACGGCATTATCGACATTCCGGGGAATTACCACGGCACGCTTCTGCAAACGGCATTGCCCGAGATTTATCGAATTCCTCAGATATGCAACAGCATCAAACTGACGGTCGTGGACGCTCTGCAAGCCGTAACGTTGGGCGACACGGCCGACCGACCAACGATGACGCCAGGGCGAATCTTTGCCTCCCTCGACCCGCTAGCGCTCGACTGCTACGCTTATGACCTCATCAATCAATTGCGGGCCGTGCGCAAGCAGCCTGCCGTTGACGCAGGCATCGTCAGCTGGATGGCCTACGCCCACCAGCTTGGCCTGGGCGCCAAGGGATACACGCTAACGGACGCTGGCGTAGCCGATACCACCGTGGATGGCGGCGGCATCGACGGCGCGATCAACGCGGACTAGATCCTGCCTGCAATCGCCTGGGCGAAGGCAATCGCCGCGGCCTTCGTGCTCTGCAGACTCGGGGTGTAGTCGGGCTTGGGACCCGCCGACGGGCTTAGATTCACCTCGACGTAGAAATTGCCCTTGTAGAAATTGATCCACCAGTGGTCGCCGGTGTCCGCGATACGCGAGTGTGAGCCGATGACCGGCGAGCTGGGGTCTACCCAGGTCTTGCCAACATAGAGGCTCGCCGAGGCAAGTGACGTGTACAAACCCGAAGCCTGCGCGGCGCTGGACATTTGGAGAACGTAGAGCGATACCGTCGCTCCATCCGGCGCATCCGTCGCCGGCAGCGTCGTGTTGACGTAGTTTTGCCAAGCGAACTGCACGGGAGTGAACCCGTTGAAGAAGTCGGCGGCTGCGCCATCAATGAAGGCCTCGACAGCCAGCTCAGTCGTCGCCGTGGCGGCGACGACTCCCGACGTCGTGGCGTTGTCCATATCAATGGTCCAATTGGCCACCTCGTTGGCCTTGGGGACGATGCTTAGGGCCGTTGACGCCGAAACACTCGCATCATTTTGTGTCGTCGTACTGCTAGCGTTACTTCCGCACCCTGTGAGCGAGACGCCCAACGCGAGAGCCGCGCAAGCGATGAGTGAACCTAGACGAATCATCCTGTCCTCCTTCGTAAAACGAATTTCGAACCTTCGGCCGTCGAGCCGCGCTGATTATCCATAGTTCTAAGCGATACTACAATTCCTGAATTACGCCGCAGTCGCTCTTGATCCGCGCACCGCCTTCGACATACGCTCTCCGAGCGTGCGAATCATCGTTTTTTTCGTTCTCGCCATCCTTCCACCAACCCTCATCGGCACTCTTGTTTGGAAAGGAAGAACAACGGCGATTGTCGCGTCGACTGCACGCGCTGCCTCGACTCCGCATGCATCGGCCGAGGACCCTGACGCCGCCCTTCGCGCACTCTTTTCTCCACCACCCGCCGCAATGACAATCAAAGAAAAGATCGCTCTTTACGATGAGAAAGGGCTGTTTGACTACATCGACGGCGCCGCACCGATATTCATCGAACGGCATTTTCGCAGATTGGCCGCCTCGGAAATGGCGACCCCTGAAGGCAGCGACCTCGTCTGCGACGTCTACGATATGGCGAGCGTGGAGAACGCGCAGTCAATCTTCGACAAGGAAAAATCGCCGACGGCCAAGCCTCTCGATGGCTGGTCCGAAGCCATTGCGGGTCCGATGTCGCTAGTCTTTCACCACGGCCGCTACTACGCGAAGCTGACAGCCTTCGACGCCAAGGCAGAGGCGGCTCTGCCCGTCGTAGCGCGAGCGCTCAAGGAGAAGATGCAATGACCGAAGACGAGCCCGGCAAGCTGGTGCCCGAGGCGCGCTTGCGTAGTGACAAGAACGCACCGCCAAGTCGATCCGATTCCGATGGCATGGATCGCCGAGCCGTCCTTCGCGTCGGTTTGACCACCGCGCTCGCCACCGGATCCGTTGCGCTCGGGCTTGGGCTGCGCGCTCGCGACGGGCACGGCAAAGCCAAGGTGCTGCCGAAGCTGAAGGACCACCGGGTCGGCAAGCAGTCGGGCGCCGTCGAGCTGGCGATCGCCCGCGGCCCCGACGCGGCCGCCAACGTTCGCCGCGCCGTCGAGGCAGTTGGAGGCATGAGCCGCTTCGTCAAGCGCGGCGAGCGCGTCGTCATCAAGCCCAACATCGGATGGAACCGTCTGGCCGAACAAGCCGCCAATACCAATCCTGATGTCGTCGCCGAAGTGGTTCGGTTGGTCGCTGCGGCCGGCGCCGGAAAGATCTGGGTGACCGACGTTTCGGTCAACACCGCCGAGCAATGTTTCGCTCGTTCGGGTATCGAAAAGGCAGCCCAGGCCGCTGGCGCGACCGTCGTGCGTCCCGACAGCACCGCCTTTCGCGAGGTCGACGTGTCCGGCAAGCTGCTGCACACGGGCGACGTCCTGTTTCCCTTCGTCGAGGCCGACCGGATCATCAACGTTCCCGTCGTCAAGCAGCACGGCCTTTCGCGTGCGACCATGGCCATGAAGAACTGGTATGGCGTGCTCGGCGGTCAGCGCGTGAAGCTTCACCAAAACATCCACCTTTCCATCGTCGACCTGGCAGCGATGATCAAGCCCACGCTGACCATCATGGATGCCACGCGCATCTTGCTGGCCAACGGGCCGACGGGCGGCAGTCTGGCCGATGTCAAACGCATGGACACCGTTGCCGTCAGCACCGACGAAGTCGCGCTGGATGCCTTCGGCGCCGGACTCCTCGGGCTTGCGCCGGTCGACCTCGGCTTCATCGTCGAAGGCATGAAGGCCGGACTCGGCACCCTCGACTGGAAGAGCCTCAAGACCGAGGAATTGGGAGGTTAGCGATGTTCCTCTGGTTGCGCCGAGCCTACCAAGCCATCTTCCTCGGGTTCTTCTTCTTCCTGGTCTTCGTCAGCACGTCGCTTTTCATTCGCAGCTACGACGTGCAGTGGTTCCTCGAGCTGGATCCGCTGGTCACGCTCACCACCGCCCTCGCCTCGCATACGCTCCACCATGCACTCGTGTGGTCGCTGCCGCTCATTGTGCTGACGCTGGTATTCGGTCGCTTCTTCTGCGGATGGATCTGCCCCATGGGCGTGCTTCACCACGTGCTTGGCCACCTCGGTCGCAAGCGCAAGGTGCTCGACCGCGTGAAGCAAAACGTTCCGCGGCCGTCGCACAAGATCAAGTACGTGGTGCTCGCGGTGATGTTGGGCCTGGCCGCGGCGGGCAGCGTGCAGATCGGTTTGCTGGATCCGATCGCCTCCACGTGGCGCGGGCTTTCGGTTTCGTTTCTGCCCGCGGCCAGCAATACCGCCTTTGGCCTCTACCAAGGCGAGCGCCATTTTCAGTGGGGCACGCTCGTCGCCGCTGTTTTCTTTGGTGCGCTCGCCCTCAACTTCGTCTATCCGCGCTTCTACTGCCGCGTGCTCTGCCCGCTCGGCGCGTTTCTGGGCATCTTGTCGAAATTCTCGCTCTTCCGCATCGCCAAGGACCCCAAGGTCTGTAACGAATGCGACGTGTGCGGCGCCGACTGCCAGGGTGCGGCCGATCCGCAAGGCACCGTGCGTGCCACCGAATGCATGGTCTGCCTCAACTGCACGAAGAGCTGCAAGCGCGGCGGGCTCGCCTACCGATTCGTGCCGCCGATCAAGCTTTCCAAGACCGAGACGGATCTCTCGCGGCGCAAGTGGCTGGTGGCCGGCGCGGCCGGCGTGGTAGCGGTGCCCATCGCGCGCGCCTCCGACGGCGTGGATCCACGACCGAATCCGGCGCGCATCCGTCCGCCTGGCGCGCTCGACGAACTCGACTTTCTGGCGAAGTGCCTGAAGTGCGATGCCTGCATGAAGGTCTGCCCGACGAGCGGCTTGCAACCGGCGTTGCACGAAGCCGGCATCGAAGGCTTCTGGTCGCCGATCTTGATTCCGCGCATGGGCTACTGCGAGCACAGCTGCACCTTGTGCGGCCAGGTCTGCCCGACAGGCGCCATCAAGCACCTGACGGTCGCCGAGAAAGTCGGCGACATGCCGAACCGGCCGCCGGTGCGCATCGGATCGGCCTGCTTCGACAAGGGACGCTGCCTGCCGTGGGGTTACGGCACCGAATGCATCGTGTGCGAAGAAGTCTGCCCGACCTCGCCCAAGGCCATCTACTTCAAAGTCGAAACCATCGTGGCCCGGGACGGTACGCAGAAGACGCTGAAATTCCCGTACGTGGATCTCGACCATTGCACGGGCTGCGGCACCTGCGAAGCACGCTGCCCGGTCGTCGATCGCGCCGGCGTTCGCGTCAGTGCCGCCAATGAAAGCCGTACGCCCAAGAGCAGCATGTCGCTAACGGGCGGCAGAATCTAGGTCACGGTCGATCAGTCGCGCTGTACCTTCTCGTGCGTGCAGTCGCAGTAGGGCTTGATCGCGGACTGCCTACAGCCACACAAGGTAACCTCGGCCGCCTCGCGCTGCTCGACCCGAATCGGGGCACACAGGCTGGCGCGGTGCGATCCGTCGCAGTAAGGCGGACGCTTAGACAAGCCGCAGGCGCACCAGTAGTAGTTGCCGCGAGCCAGCTTGACGACGTACGGAAGCTTCGTAGGTTTCGCGGACTCGCTCATACTTTGACTCTGGCATGAGCCGACGACCTATGCCGCTCGGGAATGCACTAACAACCGCCGGCACCGCAGGCAGTTTGGAGGGCAGTGACACAAGTCTGCACAGGGCTACTCGCGCCCGCGCTATTGAAGCACTCCGTGGCGCAATTTCCCGTGCATGGGTATTTCGATCCGAGGCAATCGAGAAAGGCTTTGCACTTGGCCTCAAGTGACGTGTTGTTGTCTTTGCAGTCGCTGCAGGCCGTGGCTGTTCCGCAGGCATATCCGTTACCGATGACCTTGCTGATGCAGTTACCTCCACCATCGATAGGTGGTCGCCCAGCGTCGGTCGACGTCGTGCCTCCGGCGCCCGACACGCCACCGCTGGCCGCGCTGCCGCCCGAGCCGCTCACACCACCTGTAGTCTTGCTTCCGCCAGCCGCCGTGACGCCGCCAGATCCGGTCTTGCCGCCCGAACCCACCACTGTCGTTCCGCCCGTCGCCGAAGCAGTCGTTCCGCCCGTGGACACGATACCGCCCGTGCCCGGGGTGCCCCCAGCGTCTGTGCCGCAACAAAACGGGGGGATGGAACCGCCATTATTGCTGACATAGCCCGGCAGTTTCGCATCAGGCGAAGGACCACATGTAACCGTCAAGACCACCATGGCCAGAAAAACAGGCGCGCGCATAGTTCGTATTAGACCCTATTTTTTCGCCAAAGTGGAGGTCGCCTTTCCGCGATTGTGACAGTGGCCACCAGACAGACTCGTGGCTAATCCATTGCCCAAACAATGCCGCAAGAACGTTTACTCTGTAGCTGCGCCAACAAGAGCCGTGTAATGGCGCTCGACACTCTTACACGAGGCCGCAACCATGAACCTCCGCCTGCCACTTCTTGCTCTTCCGTTGGGAATGTTGACCGTCATCAGCTGCGGTGCGCGCACATCCATGGATTCGCTTGCTGGAAAAGGGAGCGAGGACACGGGCGGCCTTAGCGGCGGTGGCGGCACCAGGGGCACGACGGGCGGCTACGGCGCCGGCGGAATCAACTACAACACCGGCGGATCGATGCTGGGCGTGGGCGGCTATGTCGACGGCGGTGGCGGCGGACGATTCGGCGGCGGCGGCAGCATCGTGGTCGGCGGGCGCGGCGGCAGCAACGTCGGCGGAACGACGTTCAACACCGGCGGGGCCATCCCGACGGGTGGTCGCATCGGCGGCGCCGGCGGAAGCATCGTCCGCGACGGAGGCCCAGAGGTCCGCCCTGACTCGAGTGTCGACTTGCGCGACACCGGACGCGACACTATGGCAACCGGCGGCGCGGCCGGTGCCGCGGCGACTGGGGGCGCCATCGGAAGCGGCGGCGCCATCGGCTCCGACGCCGGCGTCTGTCCAGGCCTGGAATATAACGAGGAGCTGATTGACGACCTGAACGACGGCGACCGATTCATTGCGACCGTCAATGGTCGGGTGGGCGCTTGGACGGGCAGCCATGACAACAGCCCTACCGCCGTCATGAACCCGGATCCGAGCGGCAACTTTGCACCCACCTATACGGGCGATCCCTGCCGCAAATACGCCATGTACGTGAGCGGTTCTGGCTGTGTCCTTTGGGGCGCCGAATTTTGGTTCGGCCTCGGCAGCCCCTACGATGCCTCGAAGTACACCGGAATCAGCTTCTGGGCGAAGATAGATGCGGGAGCGTCGTCGGTCGTGCGAGTGAACTTCCCCGACAAGGACACCCAGCCCGACGGCAATCTCTGCTCGACGGCGTCGAATGCAGGCGCCAACGCATGCTACGACCACTACGGCTACCGCATCACCCTGAGCTCGACGTGGACCAAGTACACGATCCTGTTCAGCCAGCTCGCCACGCAGAACTGGGGCCGCGGCGGCACCGGCTTCGATCCCGCCAGCCTTTACCAAGTCTTGTTCCAGATCCCCACCGGCGCCACCTTCGGCATCTGGATCGACGATCCCGCGTTTGTCTCTCCCGCGCATTTTAGCTTCTGATGGGACGCCTTCTTGCGCTGCCGCCCGTGGCTAGTAGCTTGCGGACTGCGCTCGCCCTAGAACTTTCGCCAAGCTCGGATCATCCTTCGCTCGATGAGCCTTTACACGAGCGTGCGCACCGAGCTTGGCACCATCGCCATCGGCTACAACGACCGAGGAATCTCGCGGGTGGTCTTTCCCAGCGCCGACTGGAATGATCTTACCCCTGGCGATCTAGCCCGCGTCGGGTTGACGACGGAGTCGACACCGCCGGCAGCGATTGCCGACGTCGCGCGCGGCCTCCAGGCGCACATCCGCGGCGACGTGCAGGACTTTTCTAGCGCTCCCCTCGACACCGAAGGCGCGTCGCCATTTCTTCTGCGCGTGCAGCGCGCGGCCCAAACGATTCCGGCCGGGCAGACGCGCAGCTACGGCGAGCTGGCGGAATTCGTCGGCGCGCCCAAGGCGTCGCGGGCCGCGGGCCGCGCCATGTCCACCAACCCTTGGCCCATCGTCGTGCCTTGCCATCGCGTGCTTGGGCGAAGCGGCTTCGGCGACTACTCGGCGGGGAGCGGGCTGCACACCAAGTTCCGCCTGCTGTGGCGCGAAGGCTACCGCGGCCGCACTTCGAACGTCAGCTTCGACGAGCGCGCGGCCGTCGAGCAGCTGCGCAAGACCGATGCGCGCCTCGGCCGGCTCATCGACCGAGTCGGTCCCTTCACCATGCAAGCCGCAGCCCCCTCGCCGCGCGGCGGAGTGCCCCCCTTCACGTCGCTGGCCAAGGCGATCATTTCGCAGCAGCTTTCCGGCAAAGCTGCCGCAACCATCTACGCGCGCGTAGCCCGACTTTGGGACAAAGACAACAAAGACAACAAAGACAGCGTGGACGATCCCCAAGCCGTGACGGAAGCCCCGAAGGCCGAGCTGCGCGCCGCCGGCCTCTCCGAGAACAAAGCGCTGGCCCTGCGCGATTTGGCCAAGCATGCGCTCGACGGAACCCTGCCCAGCCGCGCTGAAATGGAAGCGCTTTCCGACGAGGAAATCACCCTTCGCCTGGTCCACATCCGCGGCATCGGTCGCTGGAGCGTCCAGATGCTGCTCATGTTCTATCTCGGCCGGCCGAACGTGCTGCCGTTGGCGGATCTGGGCGTGCAGAAGGGCTTCGCCCTCACCTACGGCATGCGCAGCTTGCCCAGCGCCAAGACCATGGAACGCACGGCGCGTGCCTGGGAACCGTTTGCCTCGGTGGCCAGCTGGTACATGTGGCGCGCCGTCGAGGTGAGCCGGTACACGGCCTAGCTCAGCTTCCTTGCACGTAGCTGAACATTTGATTAGGGTACAGTCGTGGTGGACAAAACCATCGACGAGCTCAACCCTGCTCAGCGCACGGCCGTGGAATACGGGACCGGGCCGCTCCTGATTATTGCGGGTGCCGGCTCGGGCAAGACCGCCACCCTCGCCCACCGGGTGGCCGAGCTCATCGCACGCGGCGCGGATCCGCGGCGGATTCTGCTGCTCACCTTCACGCGACGGGCGGCGACCGAGATGACCCGGCGCGCGCAGCACGTGCTCGGCCAGAAGCGGGCAGCCCTCGCCGGCGGCGGTGGCAGCATCACGTGGTCCGGCACCTTTCATTCGGTGGCCAATCGCCTGCTGCGGCTGCACGCCACCGCGATCGGCCTCGATCCCGCGTTCACCGTGCTCGACCGAGAGGATTCGGCCGACCTCTTCGACATTCTTCGCCACCAGCTCGGCCTCGCCGCCACCGAGAAGCGCTTTCCGCGCAAGGCTACCTGCCTGGCCATCTATTCGCGCACCGTCAACGCGCAAGAGCCGCTCGCAGCGTGCCTCGAGCGCAGCCATCCCTGGTGCGTGGAATGGGAAAAGCAACTGGGTGCGCTGTTTGCCGCCTACGTCGACGCCAAACGCGAGCGCCACGTGCTCGACTACGACGACCTGCTGCTTTATTGGTGGATGATGATGTCCGACGAGCGGCTGGCCGCGGAGGTCGGCGCACGCTTCGACCACGTGCTGGTGGACGAGTACCAGGACACCAATACGCTGCAGGCACAGACGCTCCTGCGGCTCAAGCCCAGCGGAACGGGCGTCACCGTGGTAGGCGACGACGCGCAATCGATCTATTCCTTCCGTGCCGCCGACGTTCGCAACATCCTGGAATTTCCCAAGCAGTACACGCCGGCCGCCGCCGTCATCACGCTGGAGCAAAACTACCGGTCGAGCCAGGCCATCCTCGAAGCCAGTAACGCCGTGATTGGGCTGGCGAAGCAGCGCTATACCAAGAACTTGTTTTCCACGCGCGCGGCGGGCGAGAGGCCGAGGCTGGTCACCGTCGAGGACGAAAACGATCAGCCCCGTTACGTGGCCGAGCAGGTGCTCGCCCGGCGGGAGACCGGCGTCGAGCTCAAGCACCAAGCCGTGCTCTTCCGCGCCGCCCACCACAGCGACGCGCTCGAGATCGAGCTCGCCCGGCGGAACATTCCTTTCGTCAAATACGGCGGACTTCGCTTCTTGGAAGCGGCCCACGTCAAAGACGTGCTCGGCATTCTGCGCTGGGCGGAAAATCCGCGCGATTCGATCGCCGCGTTCCGCACCCTGCAGTTGCTGACCGGCATCGGACCAGCGGGTGCAAGTCATGCGTGGCAGTGGGTAGAACAGCACGGCGCCGATCTCGCGTCGCTGGCTATGTTCCAGGCGCCGGGCGCCAGTGCGGCGGAATGGCCGGCCTTCGCCGACCTGATGATTGGTCTTGGTAAAGAGACGCAAACCTGGCCGGGGCAGATTGGCCGCATCCGACGCTGGTACGAGCCACGCCTGGAATCTCTGCACGGCAACGCCTCGGTTCGCGTGGGCGACCTGGAGCAGCTAGAGCAGATTGCGGGCAGCTTTGCCAATCGCGAGCGTTTCCTCTCCGAGCTGACGCTCGATCCGCCGACCACGACGGGAGACGAGGCCGGCCCGCCGCTGCTCGACGAGGATTACCTGATCCTCTCGACGATCCATTCGGCCAAAGGTCAGGAATGGGACGCGGTGTACGTGCTCAATGTCGTCGACGGCTGCATTCCATCGGATATGGCCACCGGCACCGCGGAAGAAATCGAGGAAGAGCGGCGCCTGCTCTACGTCGCCATGACACGCGCCAAGCACAGCCTGCATCTCATCCGGCCTTTTCGTTTCTTCACGCGGCAGCAGCACCGCCACGGCGACCGCTACGTGACGGCGCCCCACAGCCGCTTTCTGCCCGAAGCGATCCGCGACCGCTTCGAGCAACGCCACGACCGCCCTGCCGGTCCGGCCGCCGACGACAGCCCGGCGGCAAACGTGCGGGTCTCCCTTGATGTGGCCGCCAAGTTGCGTGCCCTGTGGAACGGGTAAAGTGGCGCGCATGAACAAGCTTTTGCGCCTCGCTCTGGTTGGCGTCGCGGGCCTCCTGCCGCGACCGTCGCTCGCTGACGACGACTCGGTCAGCGTGCTCTTCGTGGGAGACGTCATGCTCGACGGCGGCCCGGGCCATATCGTCACCAATGGTGGCGATCCGTTCGCCGACGTGGCCACCGTTCTGGGCGGTGCGGATCTGACCGTCGCCAACCTCGAATGCGCCATCGTCAAGACCGGCCACGCGGTGGACAAGCCCTACACCTTTCGCGGTCCCCAGCGCGCGCTGCCTTTGCTCAAGAAATACTTCTCGGCCGTGTCGCTGGCCAACAACCACTCCGGCGACTGGGGCAAGAAGGGCTTTTCTTCCGAGCTCGAGCTCTTGAACGAATCCGAGCTGCCCTACTTCGGCGGGGGCGCCAACGAGCACACCGCCCACCAGCCGGTCATTCTCACCGCCAAGGGCAAGCGCATCGCCTTTCTGGGCTACAACGATTTTCCGCCGCGCGCCTTCGCCGCAGGGCGGTCGTCGCCAGGTACCGCATGGCTCGTAGAAAAGGACGTCGTTCGCGACATCAAGGAAGCGCGCGCGCAGGCCGATATCGTGCTCTTGTTCTTGCACTGGGGAGAAGAGCTCGAGCCCAAAGAAACCCCGGAGCAGCAAGGGTTGGCGCATCGGTTGATCGACGCGGGTGCTGACGCCATCGTCGGGGCGCATCCGCACGTCACCCAAAGCATCGAGTGGTACAAAGACCACCCTATCGTCTACAGCTTGGGCAATTTTGTCTTCGACTACTTCCCCTACGATCCGCCGACCTGGTTCGGCTGGATGGTTCGGCTGACGTTTTCAGGAGCGGGGCGACCTGTTCTCGACCAAACAGACGTCAAGCTGGATGCGGCCGGATTGCCGCACCCTCTGCCGCAAGAACCGGCAGCCACCAAAGCGCTGACGCCCTAGCTGGTCGCAGCTACTGGAAGTTCTGCGCGGCCCAGATAGCCCCGCTGGGCATCGTATAGAAGCCGCAGGCAACGCCGCTCTTGTACTTCGTTCCGGTCATGTTGATGTAGTGACCGTGATCCGAATAGCACTGCCCGGTGCAAGTCGACGTGGGCGGCGGCCCTTCGTTGAACATCATCTGCAAGCAACCGTCGATCACGCTTTCCCCGTTTCCACTCCAGCCCGGACACTCGTCCTGGGCGTTGCCGGCCGAACAAATGCGCGCCGTGAATCCGGCGTGCGCAACGTTCTGTTCAGAGTCGTACTTCGAGTCCTGGTCGGCACACGCCTCACCTGCGCTCCAACGCGCCAGCGGTGGCAGGCACACGCAAGCGCGGAATTGGTTCACGCGCGCCACGCAGTCCGCGTAGACGTCGCCTGTGTTCGGCGACTTTGGCTTGCAGGCATAGTCGGGTACGCACGTTCCGCTACTGGACGGTGATCCGCCACTGCCGCTACCGCCGACATTGCCGCCCGTGCCGACATTGCCGCCACTGCTACCGCCGACACTGCCGCCCGTGCTCGACCTTGCGCCCCCCACGTTCGCGGTTCCGCCGCTCGCCGATCCCGACGTTCCGCCATCGGCACCTCCGGCACCACCAATAGCCACACTCGAGGTTCCGCCGTCGCCCGTATTCGACAGTTCGCTTCCTCCGTTGCCGCTTGCGCCGCCGACGCCGTTGCCCTGGTTGCTGCTACAGGCCTCCATCGCGACTGCCGCAGCCAGCGCGGCTATCGCGGCCACCGACCATCGTCTTGCGAATTGCATGACTTCCTCCAGTATGACTCTTTCACGCGTCTCGGAGTAGGAGCACTCCTCCTCTGCAAATCGGTCATCTCTAAGCCGGGCTTAGCGCACCACCGTGGCCAGCCTCAGCAGCTCGGGGCCGAACGCCACGCCTTCCTCGCGGCTGGCGTCGAGGTTGACGAGGATGGTGTTCTTGCCGTCCACATCGAAGACGCCGAGGGAGAGACCGTGCTTGAGGTGGTCTTGCTGGCTTGCGATGGTGAGTGCCTTGCGACTGCGTGCCACGCTGGTGATATCACTCAGATTGGCATCCAGCCCCTCGCACACGTAGATCGTATTGATGTGCGCGTCGCGCACTGCCTTGTCGAGAGCGTCACGCCCGACGAAGGAAAGCTTCGTCAGCTTGACCGGAAGCCCGGCAAGCGTGGCCGACTCGAGCGGGCCGAATGCCTTGAGGATCGATTCCGCCATTTGCTCGGATGCCTTGTCGCCCTTCCTGGACAAGATTCCGATGTCCACCGTCCCGCCCGCGCGCTCCTTGAGATTGCCGTCGTACGCGATGATGCGCGCCAAGAAGACGGCCTGCTTGGCGGCAGGCAACTCCGCGCCGATACCGAGACTCTCTAGACACAAGACGAGCGCGACTGCCGCGTAAAGAGCACGGAACCGATGAGCCTCGACGATCGCGCCATAACAAGCGGCCCACCCCGAGAGCAAAACTTCGAGGCACACGCGGACTTCGCGAATGCATAGCGCACGCGGCCAACTGCGGAACGTCAATCTCTCATTAGATCGGAGGCTGGCGGTGGAAGCTTGAGGAAGGTCGAAACACATCGGTCACCGTTACGGTGTAGCAGGCCGAGATTGCCGGCTACCCCAGGTTCGGCTTTCCATAGCTTGCGTCCGGTCGTGAGAAGGCAAAGCCCTGCAGCAGATCCACGCCCGCCTTGACGACGGCATCTCGCTGCGCGATGGATTCAATGCCCGCCGCGATCACCCGGGTGTTCATCGTTCCTAGCAACGCCGTCATCTCAGCGACGATTTGTTCCTGAGCTGGCCGTCGCTCGATACCGCGCACCAGCGAGAGGTCGTACTTCACGAATTCGGGCCGCAGGCGCGCAAATGACGAAAGCCCGGGATAGCCGGGGCCGAGATTGTCCATGGCCAGGTGAAAGCCCAGTTTCCGCAGGGCCTCGGCTCGTGATTCGAGCTGGGCGACATCGTCGAGCAGGGCATGCTCCGAAATCTCGAGGACGATGCGCTTTCCGAATTGCGACAGCGGCGCCGATACCGAATAGAGCTCGCCGTCGAGTAGCTCGAGCGCGTGCAGATTCACGAAAACGTACTCTGCCGGAGCCAGAGACATCGAACGGGCCACCCGCTCGCGCACGAGCCGACCAATCTGTTCGATGCGTCCCAGCCGTTCGGCTACCGCCAACACCGACGAGGGATCGGGCAAGCTGGGATCCGAGCTGCGCAGGAGAGCTTCGTGACCGATGACTCGACGGCTCGACCACGAGACGATGGGCTGAAACGCCACCGTCAGACCGTCGAAGGCACGTTCGAAAAATTGCTCGAGTGCTACTCGATCGCCGAGCTGCCACCACTCGCCGCCTAGCTCGTCAAGGGCCCGCCTCCGCAGCTTCGCCAAGCCGTGCAGCTTGCTCGCGTACGATAACGTGGTGACGAGCGCCTGGCGCGCGACCGGCTTTTCCAGAAAACAAAGAGCTCCTTGCTGAACTGCCACCGTCGACAAACCCACGTGCATCGCATCGCAGACAACCACCAAGGGAACGTCCAGATCCCGTCGCCGCGCCAGTCGCAAAAGCGCGATGGCATCGAGTCCAGCAAAGGCTGCATCGACGACAACGGCGGCGTAGTCGTTGCTGCGGATCTGATGTCGCGCTGACGCAGCATCGACCGCCGTATCGACCACGTAGCCGGCTTCGGTCAGCGCCGCCGCATGCTCCGCCAGATGTGCGCCTTCCTCCGCAATCAGAATACGCGCCAGCCCCGGCGCTGCCGCCGACGCATCCCCAGCCACACCTGCCTCTGTGGCAGCCTCCCCGACGCTGGCTGGAATTCTCGTAGAGCGCATGCTCAGCTTCTCTTTTATCATGGACCATGGACTGGCGCCGCTTGCGCCTTGCCCCCACCCGGATGAAAGACACCACCGCCACCACCACCGCAGCTGCCAACGCGTCGTCGGCAGCAGACCTGTCCATCGAGGACGAGTACAAGCACTTCATCCAGCTGGCGTCCGAGGGCCTCTGGCGCTTCGATCTCCGCGCCGAGGTCGCGACCGATCACGCCGTGCACGAGCAAGCCGAAGCGATCCTGCACCACGCGTGCGTCGGACTGTGCAACGACACCTTCGCACGGCAATTCAGCTACGACAGCCCGGCGGCCATGAAGGGCACGCCGCTTTCCGAGCTGCTTTCCAGCACGCGCGAAGAGCAGCTGGGCTTCATCGTCGCCTTCATCATGTCGGGCTATCGCCTCGACAATCTGCTGCTCGCCGAGCGCCGGCGCGACGGTAGCATCTTTCGCTCGCTCAACAATTTGTCGGGTGACGTCGAAAATGGCCGACTGATCCGCATCTGGGGCGTCAAGCGCGACGTCACCGATCTGGTGAGTGCTCACGAGGCACTCCAAGAAGCGAAAGATCACGCCGAGCATCTCATCGAGCTGGCTAGCATCATGGTGGTCGGTCTCGACTGCGAAGGCCGCGTCCGCGCTTTCAACCGAACGGCGGAGAACGTGACCGGTTACTTGCGGGCCGATATCGAGCAGCGCAATTGGTTCGACGTCATGGCTCCGCCGCGCCTGTTTCCGCAAGTCCACGACGAGTTCGAGCGGCTTCTGGCCGGCGGAGAGCCAAGCACCTTCGAATTGCCCATGCTCACCGCCACGGGGGATGAGCGCTACATTGTTTGGCAAAACAATCCCATCGTCGAAAGCGGCCGCGTGGCGGGAACCATTTCGTTCGGCATGGACATCACGGACAGGCGTCGCACCGAAGAAGCGCTACGCGTTCTCAACGAAGAGCTCGAACGGCGGGTGGAAGAGCGCACCGCCGAGCTCGCCGCCGCCAACCGCGAGCTGGAGAGCTTCGCCTATTCGGTCTCGCATGATTTGCGGGCACCCTTGCGCGCCATCGACGGCTTCACGCAAGCGCTCGTCGAAGACTACGGCGACAAGCTGGAAGCGGCCGCCATCGACTACTGCAGTCGGGTACGCAAGGCCGCCAGCCGCATGGGCCGGCTCATCGATGATTTGCTGGTCCTCTCGCGCATCACGCGCGCCGAAATGCGCTTCGAGGACGTCGACCTCTCCGCGCTAGCCGCCGACACACTCGCGCTGCTGCGCGAGCGCGATCCGCACCGCGAGGTTCGCACGCACGTGCAGAGCGGCCTGCGCGCGCGCGGCGACGCCGGCCTTCTGCGCATCTTGCTCGAGAACCTTCTCGACAACGCCTGGAAGTACACCAACAAAACCGACCACGCCGACATCGAGGTGGGCGCGCGTTGGGAGAACAACCGCCAAGTCTTTTTCGTGCGCGACAACGGCGCGGGCTTCGACATGGCTGGAGCAGGCAAGCTATTCGCGCCCTTTCAGAGACTGCACTCGACACAAGATTATGCTGGCACGGGCATCGGCCTGGCCACGGTTCAACGTATCGTGGCTCGGCATGGCGGGCGCGTTTCGGCGACGGCAAAGGTCGACCAAGGCGCGACTTTCGAGTTCGTTTTGCCGTCACACCGTTGACCTTCCGTCATCGCTTTGACGTTTCGTCACCGTCGGAAAGGCGACACCACGCTGCTCTGTCAGAAAGATGATCTTTGTTCGCGGATCATCTCAAGAAGGGATCCTGGCCGCCGATGCATGTATCCGACAAATGGCGGCTTCAGACCTTCCTCAAAGCAAGGGCGCGACGATGTGCCTGTCTTCCAAAGGAGGCGAGCCGAGCCGCGGACCTGACGTGCTCGTCGGTCAGACTCTTGGCTCCTTCCGAGTGCTCTCGCTGCTCGGCGAAGGTGGCATGGGGCGGGTTTACCTCGCCGAGCACGTGCTCATCGGCCGTCGTGCCGCGATCAAAGTCTTGGCGGCCGAGATCGCACAAAACGAAGAGCTGGTCTCGCGCTTCTTCACCGAAGCACGCGCCGTAAACGACATTCGCCATCCCAACATCGTCGAGGTCACGGATTTCGGAACCGTCGGCAAAGTTCCCTACATCG
>CAZTTW010000004.1:0-24659 GCA_964616265.1 uncultured Myxococcales bacterium
AGAATGAACCAGGCCCGAGGCGAGCTGCACTCCCCTGCCCCACCAAGGCGCGGCGATATCGCCCGCACCACCGAGTCCGTGCAGCACGAGTGTCCGCGTAACGAGGATGATGGCGAGGATACCAAGGTGCGGCAGCACACGCCGAAGGCCCCGCTTGCGCCAGCCGTTCTCCGAGGACGGCGATGCGTCCGACCCGTGCGCCAGCCAGTACGCCGCCAGGAGAAGCCCAGGCAGAATCGCCAGAGTTTCCTTGCACAAGAACGCCGCTGCGGAAAGCGCCACCGACGCGGCTCGCGCGGCTCTCGTGATCGACAGAAAGCAGATCACAGCCGCAAGTCCGGCCGCGGTTCCGAGTAAATCGGTGCTTGCTGAAAACCACATGGCGGCTTCGCGCTGGGCGGGCGCCACCAGAAAGAGCAGGCCGGCGAGCGCGGCCGCGAAGCGCGAACAGCCCAGCTTGCGTGCCATCGTCGTCAGGAGCGCGGCACATGTGGCGTGCTCGAAGAATGCGAAAACCGCAAAGACCCACACCCGTCCGCCGCTGCTACGTTCGAGCAGCCACCAGAGCGCCATCGGCAAGGGCCTGTAATACTCGCCGCCGTGCTTGTCGACGACAAACGCCGCCCACGGACTGACCTCAAGCTGAGCGAAAGCGCGGAACAAGTAATCGTCGCCGAAGAACGTCGTCGCGGCGATGAACTGCCACAAAACAAGTAACGCAGACCCGAAATAGACGCCCGCGAGCGCAAAACGTTTCAAAAGATGCCTCTTTGGGGCAACCTGCGCATCGAAGGCTCGACCGTCGGCATCTTAAACCGAAAAAGCGTGTGCCCCACTGCCTGAATTCGTCGGCCATATCGTACTTGCTGAGCTAGAGGGGAAGGAGCTAGCGAGGTCGCAATGCCTGACACAGGGAAAGGATTTACCACCATGGTCCACAATCGAGTTCTTGCCATTCTAGCTTTGACTGCCGGCATGATGACGACATCTGCCGCTTTTGCCGAGACGCAACTGTCTGGCACCGGCACGGTTGAGTATCGCGTGGTGCACAAGTTCCACAAGATCAACGCCGTCAGCAAGGCGATGGCGGTACGCGGAACGGTTGACGGGTCCGGCCTCAAGGTGATGGCTCGCACGCAAGTGAGCACGTTTGATAGCGACAATACCAATCGCGACGCCCATATGATGGAAACGGTCGAGGGGGAAAAGTATCCCTGGGCTTCCGTTCGCGCCACCCTGGCGGGCTTCACTCTGCCCACGAGCGGAACGAAGAAGATCACGGTGCAAGCGTCCGTCGAGCTCCACGGCGTGTCGGTGACCCATCCCATCGAGCTGACCCTCGAGACGAAAGACGGAAAGACTTTCCACGTGAGCTTCGACTTCCCAGAGAGTATGACTGCACACAAGATAGAGCGCCCCAGCCTGCTCTTCGTGCCGGTCGACGACGAGATCAGAATCGTGGGCAACGCGGACGTCACGGCCAAGGGCTAAGAAGCCCGCGGCGGCAAGACCGCTCCTTTGCGTCAGCGCTACCTGCTGCTGCTCGGTGGCGCCTTTCGTTTTCGCTAGGCCGAGCTTCAAAACTGCAAGCGCGCTGTGCGAGACTGAAAAGCGTGGCGTCCGAAGCACCCGAAGAGCCCTCGACTGTGAACCTGCGCTTTGTTGCGGGTACCATCGAAATTCGTGGGCTGCCGCCGCAAGCGACTGGCCTGCCCTCGCACTGCGCCTGGGACGAACGCAGCGGTACTTTCCGCGGCCCCGCTTACGGCTACGCCGACATCGTACGCGCGCTGCGGAAGCTGAGTCTCGCTTACGACGACGAGGCGCGACGGTACGAAGAGCTGGGCCAGCCCGCCCTCGTCCATCGCGTGCCGCGCCCCTATCAGACCGAAGCGCTGGCAGCGTGGAGCGCGGCCAAGTTTCGTGGCGTCGTGGTTCTGCCGACCGGTGCGGGTAAAACCTTGGTCGCGCACCTGGCCATCGACAACCGCCGGCGAAGCACGTTGGTCGTCACGCCGACGCTCGATCTCGTTCGTCAGTGGCATGACGGATTGCGGACCACGTTCGGCACGAAAATCGGACTCGTGGGGGGCGGCGACTACGACGTGCGGCCCATCACCGTGACCACGTACGACTCGGCGTACTTGCACATGGAACACCTCGGCTGCCGTTTCGGCCTCGTGGTCTTCGACGAGTGCCATCACTTGCCGGGTGAAAGCTACGCGCTCGGCGCTCGGTTCTGCCTTGCCCCTTTCCGACTGGGACTGACCGCCACGCCCGAACGCAGCGACGGCCGCGACACCTTGATGGACGAGTTGGTCGGCCCGGTCGTGTATCGCAAGGACATCGTCGAATTGGCGGGCGAGTACCTCTCGGAGTACGAAACCGTGCGCGTGTCGGTCGACCTCTCGCCCGACGAACGCGCCGAATACGAACAAGAGCGCGCCATCTATCGGCAGTACCTGGCGGACAACGGTATCGCGATGAGCAGCCCGCGCGGCTTTTCCGACTTCATCATGCGCTCGTCGCGCACCGACGACGGCCGGCGAGCCTTCGCTGCTTATAGGCGGCAACGCGAGATCGCGTTCACCGCGCCTGCCAAGCTGGACTACGTCGAGCGCCTGCTGCACCAGCATCGAAGCGACCGAACCATCGTGTTCACGCAAGACAATGCGACGGTGCACTTGCTTTCGCGAAAGTTTCTGATTCCCGCGATTACCCATCACACGCGAGTCAGCGAGAGGAGCGCCATCCTGCAGGCATTTTCGAACGGCACGTACACGGCCATCGCCACGTCGAAGGTGCTCAATGAAGGCGTCGATATTCCCGAGGCCAACGTGGCGATCGTCATGTCGGGCAGCGGGTCGGTGCGCGAGCATGTGCAACGCCTCGGTCGCATTTTGCGCAAAGGCGTGGGCAAACAGGCCATCCTCTACGAGCTGGTGACCGGCGGCACCAGCGAATCCATGACCAGCATGAGGCGACGGGACCACGTTGCTTACCGCTGACCTCGTCCATGTCCGCCGCCGGGGCGATCTTCTGCTCGTCGTACCACTCGGCGAGTCCGAGCGGCCACGCGCCCGAGAGCTGGCGAGCACGGCCATCGAGCTGGTGCGGGCGCATGTCGGGCTGCCCCGTGGCGCTCTGCTGGAAGCCTGGAGCCAAGTCGCGCTTAGCCCTTCAGAGGCCCGGCTGGGACGGGGGCTCTTCAAGTTGGCCACCGATGCGTGCGAGTTCGACGAGGGCACTACCCTGGATCCGATCGAGCTTCGGCGCGAGCTCTTCACGCAGGCGGCGCAGTTTCGTCGGAGCGGCGCTGGCGAATTCGACCGCCAACACCAGGTGCAAGCCATCGCCGAACGCAGAGGCGTCGATGCGGATGCGATCGAAGAGGCGCTCTACGCCGATTTGCCGACGGCGCACCTGCTGCGCAAGGCGGATCTCCCTTCTGCGGACGGACTTCTCGCGCAATACGACCTCGCCCAACACCAGGCCGTTCTGCTGCGAGCCGTGCGCCTGCAGGCGCGTGTCTTCGGCGCAACCGCGAGTACTTACCGCACGCTCTTTCGCAAGCTGAAGTTCCATCGGCTGCTCTATCGAATCGACAAGCTCGACCGGAGCAAAGGCTACGCCGTCCATATCGACGGCCCGTTCAGCTTGTTCGAGCAGACGACGAAGTACGGCGTGCAGTTTGCCATGGTTCTGCCGGCCATCATGGAATGCGACGTCTGGGACCTGAGCGCGGAGCTACGCTGGGGCAAGGATCGCCGCCCCTTGCGCTACCACGTACGGGGCAATTGCACGGCCAGACCGACGGCAGAGGCGCCGTGCTCGGGCGAAGTCATGGCACTGCTCTCCGACTTGCGAATGGCTGCCGCCGATTGGGATGTCAGCTTGGCCGACGAGATTCTCGATCTGCCCGGCGTCGGACTCTGCGTCCCCGACCTCGTCTTCGTCCAGCGCCGGACGGCCAAGAAAGTCTTCCTCGAGGTGCTCGGCTTCTGGAGTCGCGATGCCGTCTGGAAGCGCATCGAGCTGGCCCAGGCCGGCTTGCCCCACCCCATCGTTTTCGCCGTCAGCCGCCATTTGCGTGTCAGCGAAGAAGCCCTCCGCGACGAGACGCCCGCGGCGCTCTATGTCTACGCCCGCGCCATGAACGCCAAAGCCGTTCTGGAACGCGTCGCTGCCGTGGCCGAGCGCTAGCCCTGACGCTAGAAATTCTCCATGGTCTTCACGATTTCCGCCTCGAAACCCTGGCGGATTTCGATGAGCGACGAATGCATCGCCGGCTCGACGAGCTCGATGAGAACGCCGTCGGAATCCAAGATACCACCCTGGATATCTTCGTCGCTGAAGCACAAGTGCTGGACCGGCACCCAGGCGTCGGCCTCGCCGGGCCCGACGTTGTCCTCCGCAAGGGCCGCAGGTGGCGCGAATGCAGTGAGTAGAGCCGCAACTTCGAGCAGGTTGATGATGGCCGTTTTCATGATGACGCTCCTGATGGGATCAACGGAGCAAGCTGCGAAGCGTTCCCGCCGTCGCATGTGTTATGATTGCTGCAGTTGGTGGGAACGAATTCGGCGGTGGACCGTTGATCCAGACAGGAGGCACGCATGAGCGCCCTGGACGGAAAAGCGCTTCTAGACCACGGTGAAGCCATCGCACGCCGCTACGCCAGCCGGGTTGGCGTGGATCTCGCCGAGGAGTTGCGCGACGAGGCCGTGCTGCGGGCATTCCGATCGCCACCGCCCGACGGACGACTGGAACCTTGGCTCGAACGCATCTACAGGAACCTGCTCATCGATCGCTGGCGTCAGCCCCAACCAATTCCTGTCGACGTCCATGCTCTGGATACGCTCGGCACCGATAGCACGCCCGAGGACGCTGCCCTCAAGGCCGAGCGGCGCCGTCTCGTGCGTACCAGTCTGCGCCGCCTACCGCCTGAAGCGCGGCAAGTCTTGCTGTCGCGCTACTACGGTGAGCTAGACGAGGCCACGACGGCTTCCCGCCTGGGCATCGCCAGGCCTACTGTCCGAACCCGCCTCCATCGCGCGCTCTTGCGCTTGCGCACCTGCCTCGGCGACCTGCGCGGTTTGTGGCCGCCGCTCTTGGGAAGACTCCCAGGACAGCTGTCCACCCTCGGCGCAGCGCCGGTTTTGGTGGCCGCCCTACTCGTGGCGAGCGCGAGCTCACCGGAGCAACAACAGGTGACTGTGACCGCATCCGAGCCAGAGGGCTTGCCCGTGGTATCCACGGTAAGCACCCAACCACATCCCGTCCCGCCGCAGGCCCCGCCAGCTCCACCGCGCCCCCGCGTCGCAAGAAAATTACCGGTTGCGCCGCCTATTCGTTCGGCTCCGTTGGCGCCAACACCGGCGCTTTCCATCGTGACGGAGATCTTCTGGCCCGAGCGGCTGGACATCTTCGCCGAACCCGAGAGCTCTCCGCGACCGTGCCTGGTGGAAGCACCGACGACGTTCGCACTGCAGATCGAAAAGATGGTCGAAGAAGAGCTTTAGCCTTCGAGGGCGCTACGCCAGTCTCTCGCGACCGTGAAGCATCCAATGCGCGGCTCGCTCGGCCACGGCGGCGATGGTCAGCGACGGATTGACTGCCAGCGCAGATGGGATCGCGGCTCCGTCGGTAACGAACAGGCCGGGATAGTTCCACACTTCGCAAGAATGGTTGACCACCGAGGTTTCTGCATCGTCGCCCATCACACAACCGCCAAGTGGATGTGCCGTCAGCAACTTGCGGGTGGGCCATCGCCACAGCAGACTGGGGTTCCAATCTCCGCCGGTGGCCTCGGCGATGGCACGCATCGACTTTTCCATGCTCCGAAACATCGACCTACTCGCCTTGTGGTCCCACGCGAGATCCAGCTGACCGTCGTCGAGAAAGAGACGGCCATCGGCGGCATCGGTGCCCATGCCGAGAAAGGGCAGCATGTGCACGGTGCGCCCGCCACGCAGGAGCTTCGCCAGTTCGTCGGAGGCTCGACTGCTACGGGGAGAAAGGCCGAGAGAATTCGCCAAGTAGCGGCCCAGCAGGCGCAGCGTCTCCAAGAATCGTCCCAGCCCAGGTGGTAAGGCTCCCTCCACGAACCACAGCATCGGATCGGGCAAGCCCAGATCCTCGACGGTAATGGTGTGCTCGTCGGTAGAACAGTCAACGAGAGCGGTGATGCTTGGACCGACCACCGGATCGATGGGTTCGGGCGTGCGAATGGCGCCCGCAAACAACATGTCGCCATTCCCGGAAAATCGGGTTCCGAGTGCGGCGCTGATCTTCGGCAACGTCTTGTGGACCTGCGCCGAGCGGAGCAAGAGCTCGCTGCTACCAAGCGCGCCGGCCGCTACCACGACTTTGGTGCCGTAGACCGAGCCGCGTCGATCGCCGTCATCGAGACCCGGCTCCATCCGCTCGAAGTCCACGTAGTAGCCGACACCGCGATCGGTGGCCGGACGTACGCAGTCGGCTCGGTGAAGCGGCCACGTCTTGGCACCGTGCATTTCCGCCAGCGCCAGATAGTTCACGTCGAGCGTGTTCTTGGCCTGCTCCTGGCAGCCGAGCATGCAATTGCCACAGTACGAGCACGGTCGTTGCGCGATTCCGGCCGGGTTGGTGCGCTCCGGACCCGTATAGACCGCGATGTCCACCATTTCAGGTTCGCCCAGTCCGCTTTGGCGAACGGCCTTCAAGAAGGCCTCGGTCCGCCCGGGCAAGACGCGGCCGGCGGGTGGAGTGAGCGTTTTCGATTCTAAATGCTGGATCGCCAAATCGTAGTACGGATCGAGGCACTCGCGGCTAAGCGGCTTCGGCCAACGGCCAAGGACTCGCGCCGTCGCACGCCGATTGACGTTGAAGTAGTGAAGCGAACCGCCGCCGACACCAACGCCTTGGACGACGTCCATGTTGCGAAAGACGCGATACTCGAGAAAGCCTTCCGCCTTTCCCGGCTGCCAGAAGGACGAGCCGGTCTGCCCGACGGTGCGGGGAAACTCGTGCTTGGCCCAGCGCCGGCCCTGCTCGAGCACGACCACGCGAAGGCCGGCCTCGGCCAGACGCAAAGCCGTCACCGCACCGCCGAAGCCCGAGCCCACGATCACGACGTCGTATGCAGCGTCCGCCGCCATGATCGCGAAGGCGAGTGCCGCGCTAACGTCCGACGATTTCGCTGTGATGAATGCCGAGGTGATGGCCGCGCCAGCCGAAGCGATAGTGCGGTGGCTCGCCGTAGACATCGCGACGGAACGGTAGGATCTCGCCGTAAACCTTCTTCATCGTCTCGCGCTCGAAGACAGCCAGGTAGTTGTAGCCGCGGCTGCCCGCGACGAGGTATCCGCCCCCCGGCGAGACCCGCGTGGCATAGACGCCGTCGGCAACGCGCCCTTCCGTCACTTGCAGCGTCTGCAAGATGAAATGCGTTGCATTGGGGACCGATTTCCGGCTCAAGGCGCCGAGCAAGTTCTTCCCGCGCTTCGGCCATTGCACGAACCGCTGGAACAACGAAGGAACCATCCGGGTCACCTTGGCGTCGTCGAAATTACCTAAGGGAATGTCCACCACGCTATGGCTGCCGCCACTGGCGATGTACAGGTGGTCATCGGCGGTGACCTCCACGTCGGAATTGAGGTGCGCTGGAAATTCCGCGCCGCAACTCCACGTGCGTACGATGCGCGCCGTCGGCAGGTCGACCTCGTAAATGTATTCGCGCACGTAGCCCGGCGACCAAGCCACATAATCTTCATTGTCGGTGATGAACGAATAGGTGAACGCGTAGCCGAGCGGTTTGGTGGGATGAACGCAGTTGTGCCAGACGTTGTTCTGCACGCGAATGATACGTGCCCGCTTCTGGGGATCCGGCTCTTGCAAATCGAAGACGCAAATCTGCCGAACGTCGAAGCGCTCGGGACCGAGGTCGCCGATGAAAACGTAACGGCGACTCGCATCCCAGCGCAGCTCGTGCGCGTTTTCCAGGCGATGGGGACCGAGATTCTCAGGCGCCTTGAGGTCGTCGACGTCGAACCGGTAAATGTGGTCGCCGATGGCACCGATGAAGTGCTTGTTGTCCGAGTACCACAAGTGATGCGTGTTCGAGCGCAACCGGTACGCGCATTCCTCGAAGTACATGGTCGATTGCCGAGCCACGATCTGCATCTTCTCGGGATTGGAGATGTCGAGCACGACAATCTGCTGACTGAAGTTCCCCAGCAGGGCGAGCTGCCCGTTGTGCGCGACCGACACATTGTGCGCGGCACTGATGCCACTAAAATGCTGGATGTAGGTCTTCTTTTCCGGCCAGTCGAAGCGAAGCACCCCCGCGCTGCCAATGAGACCATCCAGATGCAGCCCGTCGAGGGCCATGTAAGAGCTAAACCGTTCGTCGTTCACCGCAAGGTCCTTTCGTGCACTAGCGCGGCCGCTTCAAGGTGTAGCTGCCTTCGCCGGGATAGGCTCGCCCGCTGCTCGGCTGGAAGGCCACCAGATCCCAGCCTTGGGCGCCCAATTCGTTCAGCAGGGCTTCGCTGGAATTGGACGACGAGGGCCCCAACTTCACGATCTTGTACTCCCAGCGGGTCTGGTTCGCATTCATATCCATCGCGCTCCCTCCTCGGACAGTCGACTACGGCAAGCACCATCGACCGTCACGCGAAATAGGATGCAAACCGTCCGCTTTTGGGTTCCAATGGATGCGCGGGAGTTGCGTGCCTTCGCCGTTTTGATACGCTCCGTGCCTGCCTGTGCCGAGGAGGCGATCCTATGATTCTGTCCGAACGTAGCTTTTCCCAGCACGTTGTGAGGTTCCTCGTCGACGGGCCCGACCCACCCCATCCGACCAGGCCGCCCACCCTCCTGCAGACCCTGCTGCCGTGGCCGGTGCGCGTACTGGCAGTCATCACCTTGGGCCTGCTCGCTTGGAATTGGTCGAGCACGCCGATCGGCCAACAACTCGGCGGCGGACTTCAGTACGCCGGCCTCGTCGCAATTTCTCTCGCGATCTCCTTCTGGTGGTGGATCTTCCTGGCCAACATGGCCTTCGCGCTGGCGTGGCTCTTTTGGCCAGTTCGTTTCGACGGCACAAGCCCTCTCCCGCGCTGGATATCGAGCGCCCTCACCTTCATCAATCGACAAATCGGACACATCGAGGTCCTGGCGGTCTGGATCGTGTTGGCGTTGGTTTCGGCCGAAAGCCTGACGACACAGACCTGGATGCTCACCGCCGTCCTGTTCCTGGGCGAACCGGTCGTGAACGGGCTAGCGCGCTTGTTACCGTCGCCGAAGGATGCCGATTCGGAGGACGATGTCTACTGGAAGCGCCGCCCCCTGTTCTACGTCGCGACCTTCACGGGGCTCGTCATCCTTGCCTTGCTGGCGCCGCGCCAGTGGCTCAAGTTGGTACCCGGCGTGCTCGCGCTGGCTCTCGCGGACGTGGTTCGTTTCATCCGCCACCGAAGATGTTCGCGTACCCTGGCAGGCGCCTGTGATGAGGACCGTACGCAGCACCTGCGATTCGCGCAGAAAGCGTGGAGCCGCCACACCGATGCGCTCTTTGGGCCGGGCGTTGTGCTGCTGGCGCTCGCATCGGTGGCGGGCCTGAGTCTGTGGGCACGGCATCGCTATCAGGAGGTTCTCGCCAGCACCACTCCGAGTCGCTGCGAGCCGGTCGACTACTGCTTGGTCTCGGCACCGCCCGCGCCCGACCCGGAAGTCGCGGTTTTTCTGGTCTCGGATAGCCAGCTGCACGAGCTGCACGGAAACCGCTTCGTGGGACAGATGGAATTTGCCGAGGCGCTCGTGCCGGTGGCGTTGCGGCCCGTCGAGCTGGATATTCTTTCGGTCTCGTCCCTGTGGCGATTCGCGACGGTGTATTCCACGCTGGCCGCCGAGCGTCCGGCCGACGCGCCCCTGTGGTGGGCTCATCTCGGCGATATGGCCGATCTTTCGTGCCACGATGAGATGGCTCGCGCCGGCCGCTTGCTGCACGAACGCTACGATGCCACGGCGTTCGTCGGCGTGGCCCCCGGCAATCACGACAAGGCCTTCACGGGGAATTTCTTCTGGAGCCCGTATTGGGACTCGGCGTGCCCGTCAGGACGTCTCGAGAAACCCCTCTCGGACGAGATGCTGCTTCACGATTGGAAGACGGTCGTCGAGAAAACGCACGGTCGCATGAGCGCCGTCCCCAACTGGAGCTTCGTCTCCCAAGTGAGCGGTCGAGGCAGCGCGCTCGTCACGGCCACGCATCTCGGCGCCGCCCACCACAACGGCCGGCGCCGCGGCGTCATCGGCATCTTCCTCGACACCTCCGACGGCCAAGCCTTCGACCTCGGTGTGTCCGGTCTTTTTGGAACGTTCTCTGCCGAGCAAGCACGCACCGCCGACGCGGTCGTGTCCGAAGTACGGGATAGCGCTGGACCCGATTACGAAGACCCGCTCTACGTCGTCTTCATGCACCACCCGCTCGACGAGACGTCCCTATGGAGCAACAAGCGCATCTCCGATTGGATCGCCAAGCTCGATGCTGGGGGCGCCCGCGTTCTTGGCCTTGTCTCGGCCCATACCCACGAAGCACAAAAGCACAGCCACTGCATCGCTGAGCGCGAAATTCCCGAGATCGTCGTCGGCTCAACCATCGATCCACCGCAGGAGGCATCCTTGCTCACGATTGGCCCGGTCGAGGATGGAACCGTAGCCTTGCGCGTGCAAACCCTGCCTGCCATCGCGCGTCCCGGAAAGACCTGCTCGTCCAGGGCGCCTTTCATCACGGCCAACGATTGCCAGAAAGTGATGGCCGACCTGCGCGAGAACAAAGACTGCGCATCGCTCTTCCGACCCGCCGACGCCAGCGCTCTCGGCCGCGACTGCAGCGAGATCGAGCATCCTTCCGAGATCGAAGCACGTCTGCAGTTGGCGTCGCGCTGGACCGGACCCGTCGACGCTCAGGACATCGCCGCCGATCAGCTCGCACGCACCAAGGCACTGTGGAGCTGCATCTGCCGAGACCTCCGCTGCACACCCAGCCCGGCGGTGCTCGATCTCGACGACGAAAGCTACTCTGCACTCTTGCGTGAACAGCTAGGCAGCTCCGTCGAGCGAGAAAAGGAGCTGACCTGCTTGGGCTGGGCGGGCGCCGCTGTCCAGCGCTACAAGAGCACGGGCATGCGCTTTGCGGATGCGCTTCGCTGCGCCTTCGACGACGACAGCTTGGCGCCTGCGCGCGACTACATCGCTCGCTTCGAGGTGACGCCATGCTATTGAAGCTACGCACGACCTGCGCCACCATCCTGCTCGCGTGTCTTGTCGCCCCTACCGCGGCAAACGCGTGGAATCCTTTCAAGGCGGTAGGCGACGCTGCCGGCGATAGCATCAAGGCCGGCGGTCGCAAGCTCGTCGAAGGACTCGGCCAAGGTGCCGCCGAGGCGCTGCAGCCCGCCCTGCTCTCGACCCTCGGATCCGTCTCGCGAACCGCTTCCTCCCTCGTGGCCGACGTCGACCAACGCATGACCGGCCAGGTCGATCACGCGGGCGGCGTCGCCAGCAAGCTGCTGTCGCAAACCAAAGGCGCCGTCGACGATAGCCTGGACAGGGTCGACCACATTCTAGAAAAGCGCTTGCTCCAGGTGCAGACCACCGCCGATGGTCTCGTGCAAAAGCTCGACAGCACCATCGACCGTAATCTCCACACCGCCGACCGAATTCTGAAAGAGCGCAGCACCCAGCTCAACCACATCGTTTCCGATTCCATCCAGCAAGCGGATCAAGCCCTCGAAGCACGCATCAACCAGCTCGACGAAGACGTGGCCATGCGCCTGGGTAACGTGGACGTCATCGCCACCAAGCAACGCCTGGGTCTGGAAGAGACGCTGGTCCGAACCGGCGTGCTGCTCGGCATTTTGGTCTTCATCGTCTTCGTGATTCGAACCCTGTGGAAGGAATTCGAGCACGTAGAGGCCCGTGTGGGGTCCAAACGCGGCATCGCGCGAACCCTTGGTTATATGACCGGCCTCGTGCGGCCGCTGCTTTTTCCGGTCGCGGCGGCGGCGCTTGGCGTGCTCGTCCTCTATGCCCTTTACGATCGGCTTCCGCTTGGAGCACGGACGCAAGCTGCCGACCTTGCAACCATGCATCGGCAGCAGATGGACGCCAGCCTGGCTCGCTTCGATTTCGCGCGCATGCGCTTCCATGCCTCGCAGCTCGAAACTCTGGTTCCGGAACAAGGCGCTCTTTACCAAGCCATGGCGGGCAAGGCGGCGCTGTTGCGAGATCTCGTGATGCGCCCGGCGCTGCTGGCAACCAAGCAAGGGGTGAGCGACGTCGTCGAGCGCGTGAACGCTCTCGAAAGGCAGCTGGGCAACGTCGTCGATCCGGACGTGCTCACGCTGAAAGCGATGGTCGTCTGGCAAGTGGGAGACAGCAAGCGCGACGAGCACGATGCGGCTTCTTACTGCGCGCGCGCCTTGCGTCTGTCGCCGGGCGGATTTGCGCTGGCGCCGCTGGCTCGGCATTACATCCGAGCATTCCTGCATGCACCTTACATGGCGCCGGGCACGCCCTATGGTCGCGACGCCGAAAGCCTGCAGGATTTGCGCGTGCTCGCCACCGCACCCATGGAAACCGATACGGGATTTCCCCTCGCTCCGGTGCTCGCGCTCGACCGGCTGCTGGGTCAGCTCGACCGCGCGGTCACGCCGGCCTATCTCGACATGCTGAAGACCCACGCCGCCCTCGTGAAGCTCCTGCCGACCCGCGATGCCGGCGCCAAGCACAGGGCCTCCTCGGAAACGCCCGAGCTTGCAGCGGCGCGCAAGGTGCGAACGCAAGCGGCGCAGAAAGTCCTCGACCTTTGGGACAAGTTCGATCGCGATCTCGACGCCGTGCCCGGCATCGGCGGCAAGACCGCCATCCTGGCCATTTTTCGTCTCAACGATGCGAGCTACTCTCGGGCCGCCTGGTTCGTGTTCGAGCCTTCGGCCGACGACGTCGCACCGCTGCTGGCCGAGGTGCCGAATCTCGCCGTCAAGGTGAAGATGGCTCCGCCGCGCGTGCGCTGGGAAAGGCGCTACGGCGACCTCATCGCCAGCGAGCTGCACAGCCTGGCCGAGTTGCAAGAGGCGGATCGCTTCAGCGCCTTCGAACGGGACACGCAGGCCTTCGATCGCGCCTACGTCGCTGCCCAAGCCGAAGGTACTCCCCAGCAAGATGCCCAACGCCGCGTCGCCGCCGTGCTTGCCGCGAAGCTGGGCCTGTACGTGAATGGTGAAAGCCGCGGCACGCGCATCTCGGTGGCCGAGATGCTCCTCACTGCCGACGATCGAAAAGACGCGGCCACCGCTAGCCAGCTGGCGGACGCCTTGGAAACGCGCGGGCTGCGGGTCCTTTAGTTTAGAGCGCCGCTACTTGGGCGTCGACGCCAAGGCCTGCTTCAGGGCTTCGTTGCGCGGATCCATTTCGAGGCCGCGCTCGAACATGTTGCGCGCTTTGGCGTTTTCGCCGGCTTCGCGGTGCAGATTGCCGAGCGCCAGGTAGACCTCGGCTTTGGTGATACCCGCGGTCTTCTCGTCGAAGCTCTGGAGCAGCAGCGTGCGCAGATAGCGGCGGGCGGACTCGGTGTCGCGCTGGCGCAAGGACAGCCGCGCCAGTGCCCCCAGCGTTGCCGCTTGGGTCGGATCGAGCTGGTAAGCGGCGGCGTAGCGCTGCTTGGCCGCGGCCAAATCACCCCGCGCCTCGGCGAACGTGCCGAGCAGGCACTGAAGGCGCGCGACGTCCTTTTGTCGCTTGGCCTTGCTGAGCTGCTCGATGACCTGTGCGAGCGCGAATTCGCCCTCGTCCACACGACCGCAACCGACGAGCGCGCGCCCCAGGTTTTCCTTGACCGCAAAATCGTTCGGCGCGAGCTGACTCAGGCGTTCCAAGGCAGCGATGGCATCGCTCGGTTTGCCGAGCGGGCCGAGCCAAAGCGCCGCAATCTCGGTGAGCAAGCCCTTTTGCTTGGCTTCATCGGTCTCGAGACCGAGGCGCGTCTGCAGCTGCGCAACCAAGCGTTTGTTGTCGCCCATCTTGCGGGCTAAGGCTTCGAGTGCCGTGACGGCCGGCAGCCAAGCCGGCGCGCTTGCCAGCGCCGCCTCGTAGAGCGCCGCCACATCGCGATCCCCGCCACCGATGGCCGCCACGACGGCGGCCCGCTGGCACAGGACATCCGCGTGCTCCTCGGGCGTGCCGGCCACCGACGACGCTTTCTCCAGCGCGGTTGCTGCCTCTTCCCAGCGCAATTTGTTCTCGTGGATGCGCGCCACTGCCATCAGCGACGGGAAGTGGCTGGGGTTGCGCTCCAGCACGGCCTGCAACGCCTCGAGCGCACTTTCCTCGGCACCGAGCTTCTCGCCCCAAATCGCGGCCACCTGCACACGATAGTCGAGCTCGGCCTTTCGATTGCCTTGCTGCGCTTCACCCTCCGCCTGGCGCTCCAGCAAATCGATAAGCTCGTGCCATCGTTCAAGTCCGCTGAGAATGCGTACGGTTTCGGTGAACGCATCCTTGTGCTCCGGGTGGGCGCTCAGGATCTGATGCAAGTAGAGAAGGGCACGATCCGGATCGCTCAGCCGCTCGGAGGCATTCTTGGCCAACTTCACCAGCACCGGCACCTGCTCGGCTCCCTCGAGCGCAGACGACTGTCGCAAGAGCGCCTCTTCCAGGGCGGTAAAGTCGCCTCGCTTCTCCTCGAGATCGACCAGCGCCGCCAGCGCCGCCGAGTCACGCGGATCGGCATCCAGCGCTTCCTTGACCGCATCGACGGCACCCTCGGGGTCGTTCATCGGCCCCGCTTTGATGGCCGCCACCTTCATCAAGACCAGGCAGCGTTCGCGGCCATCGTCGAGCATGCGCACCTTCTCGCGCAACATCTCGACTTGGTTCTCGCGTTCGCCAGCCAGCTCGTAAAGGCGGGCCAGCTCGTCAAGCGCCGTCTGATTGGTCTCGTCGCCTTCCCGACCAGCACACCACGCAGCAATGGCGGCAACGAGATTGCCGTGCCCTTCGTGCAGGCTGGCCGCTTCGGCATAAAATGCCAAGCGACGCGACGGATCCAGCTCGATGGCTCCTCGTCGCTCGATGATCGCCGCCAAGTTCTCCTGGTCGCCTCGCTGGCGGTAAAGCGCATCCAGCGCCTCCAGCGCGCCCGTGTTTTCGGGCTCGGCCTCGAGGACGCGCACGTAGAGCTGCAGCGCGGCCTCTTCGTTTGCCGGGCTCGGCGCGCGCAAATGCAAGCGCGCCGCCCGCGACGCCATGTCGGCAAACAACATGGGCTCGACGGCGTCGAGCACGGCTTCGATGTGCTTGGCCGCTTCTCCTGGCAATCCCGCCACGTCGGCCACGCGCTCGAGGTTGTCCACCGTCTCAGGCGCACTCGGCTCGACGACCAAAGCGCGACCAAGGACTTCCAGTGCGCGCGGCAAATTGCCCATCTTGCCTTCATACGTGTCGGCAATCCGTCGCAACAGGGTTGCTTTGTCGCTGCTATCGTCGGTGATGGTGAGACGCGCTTCCAGCAATGCGACGAGCTCGGCGAAATCGCCGCGCTCTTCCGCCAGGGGCTCGAGAATGTCGAGAGCGTCGACGGGTGGCTCGTTTCCGAGAGCCAATGCGCGCAGGGCGCGGACGGCTTTGTCGAACTTCGGTGAAGCGTCGAGCGCCGATCGGAAAGCGCTGATGCCTCCATCGCGATCGGCGAGCGCACCCAAGCGCAATTCGCCGAGCGCCGACCAGAACTCCGCCTGCGCCAGGGGCTCGGTCGCAACTTCGGCCTCGCGCGCCAGCACGTCCGCGAGATCCTGCATGCGCCCAAGGCTGCGCAACAGCGATTCCTGTCGGGCCAGCGCCTTGGTTTCCGAGCCGGGAATGTTTTCGATTTCGTGCCAAAGCTCGACGGCGCGTTCGGGCTTGCCCAGCTTGGTTTCGTAGATCTCGGCCAAGCGGCTGCCAAACCAAGCCTGCAGCTCGCTGTCGAGAACCGCCTTGAGCTGCTCTTCGTAAACCT
This sequence comes from uncultured Myxococcales bacterium, assembly GCA_964616265.1. Taxonomy (GTDB): domain Bacteria; phylum Myxococcota_A; class Polyangia; order Fen-1088; family Fen-1088; genus Fen-1118. The sequence goes on from CAZTTW010000004.1 coordinate 16,037, forward strand.
GCGCCAAACCGGTGTGGTTCGACGTCGCGTCCGCCAAGCGCTCGAGAGATGCGCGCGCCTCTTTGCTCGTCGGGTCGTCAGCTACCGCGCGCGCCCACGTGGCAAAAGCCGCCGCGGGATCGGTAAGGGCGGCTTCCTCCACCTGTGCGATGTCGGAAAGCACTTCGAGCCGCTGCGACGGCTCGTCTGTCACCGAGAGGCGCAGCTCAAGAATCTCGCACAAGGGCTTCCATTCCTGACCAAGTCGCAGGAGCGGCTCCAGTACGGCAATGGCCTCCGCGCGATGATCCTCGCCGCGGCAAAGCGCCCACAGCGCCTCGCGCGCCTGAGCGTGCGTCGAGCTCTGCTCGAGAATGCGGCGGTAGCGAGCGATGGCGTCGCTCACTTCGAGCAGCTCGAGCTCGGTGACCTGCGCTGCCTGGAAAGCCAATCGATCGCGCTCGCTAGCATCCTTCGCCAGGCGCACCCGACGGTCGAGGACCTCGACCAATTCCGCATGCTGCTTTTCGCGGACGAAGATGCTGGCCAACATGTCCAGCGCGTCGGTGTCGTCCGGGGCATTTTCCAGGATGGCTCGCAGCTGTTCCGCCGCGTCCGACAACCGATCGAGGCGGGTATCGAGCAACTCGGCAGCCTGGAAGCGTAAGGCGCGCAGCTGCTGCGCGTCCGGCGTGCAGTCGATCTTCTGCTGCAAGACCTCGACCAGCTCCTGCCAGCTGGACGTGGCCGCGTAGAGACGCGCGAGGGCATCCATGGCCTCGGCATTCTCTTGGTCGAGGTCGAGCACGGATCGCCACGCCACGATGGCCTTGCCGAGATCACCGAGCGGCGATTCGTACAAGGCGGCCATGCGCTTGATGAGGCTTTCGCGCTGCGGAGCCTCGACGACCACCTCCGCGTGCTTCTCCAGCGTCTCGCACAGCTCAACGGTGCGTCCCGCGTCGCCCAGAAGTCGTTCGAGCGCGACAAAGGCATCCTGATGATCGGGCCTCGCGCCGAGCGTCTGTCGCCAAGCCTCGATGGCCCGCTCGGGCGCATGCAAGCGAGCGTCGAGAATGTTGGCCTTGAAGGCGAAGAGATCCGACCGCAGGTCGGGATCCATGGTGAGCTCGGCGCCTTGTTCGAGGACCCGCACGAGCTGCTCGAAGTCATTGAGCGCGGCCGCCTGCGATTCCACATCGACCAACGTCTCGGCATTGGTGACGTCTTCGAGCCACGCGCGTGCGCGCGCCGCGAGCGACTCATTCGCCCGCCCGAGATGCATTTGAAGGTTGGCAATCTCGCGCAAAGCCGCGATCCGCCGGCCGGGCTCGTCGAGCGTTTCCAAGCGAATTTCGAGCGTGCTCGCCAACTTGGGCAAGTCGCGAATGGTGCGAAAGGCTGGCTCCAGGAGCTCGGCCACGCGGGCACGCAGGGCGCTTTCCACCAGCAAACTCTCGAGCGCGGCAATCGCCTCGCTGTTCGACGGCGTCCGCGCCAGCACTTCGCCAAAATGATCGACGGCCAGCTCGGCCTGGCCCAGGTGCTCGGCCTCCACCTTGGCCAGCTCGAGCGTGAGCGTGTCCTTGGTGTGCGTATCCTCGGTTCGCCCCAGCAGCCAAACCAAGTGGTCGCGCAAATCCTCCCAACGGCCCTCGCGACTGAGCAAGCGGTCGAGGTCGGCCGAGGCTCGTTTGTCGTCCGGATCGAGCTCGAGGATGGCGCGCAGAGCATCGATGGCAGCCGACGGCTCGGAAAGCTTCTCGTCGCTCAGCTCGGCGCTGCGGCGAAGCAGCATCACCTTTTCCGTGGCTACGTCGACGAGGCGCACTTGCTCGTCGAGCTGATCGCGCAACTCGCCCCACGCCTCCCACCGTTCGAGCGCCTCTTCGTAAAGTCGGCTGGCCGCGCGATCGCCGGGCAGCGCTTCGACGTAGCGACGGTAATGCTTCCGCGCCCGGTCGCGATCGCCCAGCTCCAGGTCGTAGACCCGGAACGCCGTGCGCACGAGCGCCAACACCTCGTCCGTATTGGCCGGTTCGCCGTCGAGGTACTCGTCGAGCAAGCGTCCCAGGTCGCGCCATCGGTTCTGCTTGGGCGCCAGGCGCAGAAGCTGCTCTTGCGCCGCCGTATCCGTCGGTTTCTCCTGAAAGACGCGGCTGTACCAGTTGAACGCCTCGTCGAGGTCTTCGATCTGTTCTTCGTAGACCTGCGCGATCCGCTGGGTCCACGCCAAGCGCATGTCGGGATCTTCGCTGAACTTGAGGCGCAAGCTATCGATGGCAACCAGATCTTTCCAGGCATTGCGCCGGATGTAGACCGGTTCGAGCAGGTTCGCGGCCTCGACGCAGACTTCGGGATCCGCGAGCATCTCCTGCAAAATTCCAATGGCCTTGGCGTGGTCGGGCTCCCCGGAGAGCACGGCTGCCAAGTATTCGAGGGCGCGGGTCCGATTGGCCAGCTGCACGCGCTGGATCTCGGCGAGGCGAAAACGCAAGTCGATGGCGACGCCTGCCGAAACGCCGCGATCGAGGCAGCGCTCGAGCAAATCGCTGAGATCATCCCAGCGCCCGAGCTCGGTGTAGAGAGCATCGAGCGCCGCTACCACCTCGGCGCTGGCTGGGTTCATCGACCATACCCGCTCCCACGAGGCGATCGCATCTTCGTGCCGCCCGAGTTTTTGTGCCAGCATGGCTGCCCGGCGCAGCAAGGCCTGCTCCGCTTTCGCGTTTTGCGCCAGATCGGCCCGGCGCAAGATGACTTCGTACAGCTGCTCGTTTTCCTCGCGCTCTTCGTGGATGGTTTCGAGAGCCGCGAGCGCGCTGTCGTCGTCGGGACGTCGCTCGACAATGCGGCCAAAGTATTCGCTCGCCACCACGAGGTCACCCAGCTTGATGGCGTGCTGGGCGATGGTCTGCTGGACGCGCATGCGAATCGTGTCGGCCAGGATGTCGGGCTCGATAGCGCGGTACAGATCGATGATGTCGAGAACCGTGTCGGGACCGATGGCCGTGGCGAGACGCTCGTAGGAATCGAGAAAACGATCGAGCTCGGGATCGGCGGTCGCGTCCTTGATCGCCGCCGCCCAGGTCTTGAACGCAGCTTTCTTGTCGCCGAGCTGCACTTCCTCGATGCCTGCTAGCCGCCGCCGGTAGGTCGCCCGCGTAGGACTGTCGTCTGCCAGCTCGACGAAGATGCGCAGGATTCCGGCCAGACGAGCGTAGTCTCCGGCTTTGGTGTAGATCGGCTCGAGCGTTTCCGCCGCGGCGAAGCGCAGGCTGGAGTCCTCCGAGCTTAGCAGCTTCTCCATTTCCGCCATGGCACCAGCATCGGCCGGGGCCAGACGCAAAATCTCGCGCCACCGGTCGAGCGCTTCCGCCCGGCGCACGAGAGGCCCCTGCAAGAGTCCGGCAATGCGACGAGTAAGCTCGACACGCTCGAAATCGTTCGGTGCGAGTTGCAGCAGACGCTCGAGAACTTCGAGATGCTCGACCGCAGCCTCTTGCAACTGGAACAGCCGCGAAAGCGCCGTGAGGGCTTCCCGGTCCTCCGGAAAATCCTCGAGAATGGGCCGGATCGCAGCCACGGCTTCGTCGAGGTCGTGCAGTTGCGTTTCCAGTATTTCTGCGACTTGGAAACGAAGCGTGCGTCGGTGCTCGACGTCCAGATGGTCGAGACGCTGCTTGAGCAGCCCGACACGTTCGCGGGTCTGTCCCGTCTTTTGGAAGATGCGATCCAGGTTGTCGAAGGCTTGCGCCGACACCGCCTGCTCGCCGTCGAGCAGCCCGCGATAGGTCGCCACGGCGGCCGCGACGTCGGCCAGGCGATTCTCCTGCAGATCCGCTACACGCAGAAGCAGGCGGCCCTTGTCGCCCTCGTCGACGGCCCAGTCGGCCTTGATGTGCAGCACGTGCACGAGGCCGGCCATGTCGCCGGCATCGATGTAGAGAAGCTCGAGCGCATCCGCCGCCTTCGTTCCTGTCGCCGCGTTGCTGGGATCGAGATCGAGCACGCGGCGCCATGCCGCGATGGGAGCCTGTTTGTCCACCCCATGGGCGACGCACAGGTAGGCCGCCCGCGAGAGCAGATCGGCCGTACCAGCGATGTCCGACGGATCGCGCTTTTCGGCAAGCGCCTGATAAAGCGCGATGAGCTCGGCGTGCTTGCCAAGCATCGTGCCTAGGCGCTCTGCCTCGGCGAGAGCCTGCGCGGCATGGGCATCGCGCTCGAGCACGCTTCGCCACGTATCGAGAGCCTGCTCTGGCGCGTCCAGCTTGGTCTCTTGCAGCTCCGCTTTTCGGGTGAGCAGATCGATGGCCGCTGCGCCTTCCAGGGCTTCCCGCTCGATGTCGAGGATCTCGACGAGTCGATTCCAGGTGCCGCTGTTCGCGTAGAGGGCGTCCAACATGGACGCGGCCCGGTGGCGTGTTTCCGTCACGGCGAGAGCACGTTCCAGAAGCGGCACGGCCTGCGCATGCGAGGGCGACAAGTCGAGCACCTCGGTGATGAGCTGCAAGGCGGCCGGCGCATCACTAAAGCGCGCCAACGCCAACTCCGCCCGACGGGCTTTGAGATCGGCAATGTCGTTGCGCGAGACCATGGCCGTCTCGACCTGCAAGAGTTCGTCGAGATCTCGCCATTTCTCTGCTTCGCTGTAGTGGCGTTCGAGGATTCGGTAGGCTTTGAGGTCGCTCGGATCGATCTCGATGATCCGGCGCAACGTCGAAGTTGCATCCGGCCGATCGAAAAGCAGCCCCTCGTCGATTTCGATGATCTGCCAAAGCAGCTCGATCCGCTGGCGCACGTCGGGAAGGTGCTTCTCTCGCTCGGCAATCAAATCGCGAAGCGCGGCCCAGCGCTCGGCATCCTTGCAGATGCGGCAAAGCGCTCGGTACGCACCGAGGTGCAACGGATCGATTTCGAGCACCCCGCGTAGCGCTGTCTCGGCCTCTGCGATCCGGCCTGATTGGCGCTCCTCCACGTCTGCCAAGAGCATGAGCAGCTCCTGGCGCAGGGTCGGCACGTCGGTCGCGGCGAGCACGCGCCTTGCAGAAATGGAAATCTCCGGCAACTTGCCCACCAATTCGCCGAGCTGAACCAGTCGTTCGCGCACTGGTTGGCTCGACGGATCAATCTCGAAAATCCGCTGGACGGCACCGTAGGCTAAGGCGGCATCGCCGAGCGGTCCGGCATAAAGATCCGCCAGCATATCGAGATGCGCTCGGCGTTCCGCATCGCTCGCTGCCACCCGCACCAGCGATTCCAGGGTACTCGCCCACTTGGCGTAGTTTTCGGTCAGCTCGTAGTACGGTGCCAGGCGACCGGCGACCGCCGCGACGTCGTCGCTGGCGATGGCATTGGCGGAAAAGAGGCGCTCGAGCCCTTCGACGGCGCTGGCGGAAATGTTGTCCAGATCGAGCGCCCGCAGGAATGCGTGCGTCGCTTGCTTGTGATCGCCCAGCTCGGACTCGTACACACGACCAAGGCGAACCAACGCCGCCGCGGCGTCGCTCTCGCGACTGATGGACGCCTGCCGAGCCAGCACGGCGACCAGGCCCAGATAGTCATGCTGCTCTTCCAGCAGACGACCAAGCTCGCGCAAAGCCCGCGGATTCTCGGGATCGGACTGCATCGCTTCCTGCAGACTGCGGGTGGCCGCCGCGACATTGCCGAGCTTCTCTTCCTCCAGGCGTGCAATGCGCAGAAGGGCTTCGGCCCGCAACGTCGGATCGGTCAAACGCTGCTGCCGCAGGTGTTGCAAGCTCACCAGCTCGGCCCAGCTTTCTTTGTCCGTAAACAGCTTGATGAGCGCGGTCTCGGCGTCCGGATCGCCCGGCACCTGAGCGAGAATCATCTCGGCGAAGCGCTGCAAATCGGCCGGACGATCGACCTGCGAGGCCAAAATCGCCAACGAGCGGCGCAGCAGCGACAGTCGCTCCTCCGGGTTGGGGCCGCCCGGTCCCTCGACGGACAGGCGTTGCTCGAACAGGCCGAGCAGGACGTCCCACTCTTCGGCCGCGGCACCCAGGCGCTCGATCTCGCTGCGAACCTTGGCGTTCGTCGGCGCTACGCGGAAGGCACGGGCGCACCACTTGAAGGCCAAGCTCGTCGCCTGCAACTTGGTTTCGCAGACCAGGCGTGCCCGTTCGAGAATCGGCAAACTCTCCTCGGGCGAGAGCACCGGCGCCGACTCCGGGCCCAGCAGAATCTCCAGGGTGGCCACGAGACGTCCCCACCGCTCGGTCTTTTCGTAAAGGTCGGCCGCCTGTCGCGCGATGGGGCGGTTGGTGGGCTCCGTGGCGAGAATGCCTTCGAACGCCTTGATGACCCGCTCGGTCTGGCCCAGCTTGTTGCGGGCAATGTCGGCCACGCGCTCGAAGGCTCGCGTGCGCAGACGCATGTCGGCCGTGCGCTCGGCAAGCGAGGAGAGGACGTCGCACAGATCGTCCCAGGCATGCCGTCCGGCGTACAACGTCTCCAGAGCGTCGATGTCGCCGATCTGCGAATGGGCTTCGCGAAGCGCGCGCAGCACGCGTGGATTTTCCGGCTGGGCCGCGATGACCCGGCGTAGGGTATCGAGCGCGGCCTGGCCAGCGCCCATTTTCTCGAGCAAGATGAGGCCCCGCCGTTCGAGCAAGGCGCACCCTTCCGGGGTGCTATCCGCCCCAGCCGACTCGGCCAGGCGAGAGAGGATCTCCGCCAAAGCCGGCCAGCGCTTTTCTCGTTCGTAAAGTCCGGCCAGAGCCGTCACCGCAGCGCGATCCCCCGGTGCCACTTCGAGCACCTCGTTCCACAGCCCGATGGCCTGCCGCAAGTCCGCCAACCGCTCGGCAGCCAGCGCCGCCATTTCCGCCAGGTGCGTGCGCCGCTCGTCGGGACCGAGCGAGGGCAATTCTCGGCGCAAGAGATCGAGCAACGCACGCCACGAACGACCGCGCGTGTAGATCTCGCGCAGCGAGGTCCGCGCGCTGCTGTTCTTCGCATCGATCTCCAGAATCTTCTCCAGCGCAACGATGGCGTTGTGGTGGTTGCCGAATTTCTCGATCCACAGCTTTGCGATGCGATGGTAAAGCGCGACCTTCTCCGCCGACGCCGCGGCGACCTGCGCCTGGCGCATCAGCACGCCGGCGAAATCGCCCCAGCGGCTTTGCGCCTCGTAGCGCTCGGCCAATGCCACCAGCGCCTCGGTGTGGTCGGGCCGCAGGGCTAGAATCGCGGCGTACGTATTGATGACCATCACCTCGAGCTTCAAGCGGTCCCGGTAGATGGGCACCATCTCGAGGTAGCACTGCACCTTCTGCTCGACCTGGTCGGCCGGCAGGGCCTCGCACTGATCCTTCAAAATCTCGAGCAGCGCGTTCCACTTCTCGGCTTTGGTGTAGAGCCGCCGCAACGCCTCGACGGCTTGGGGCAGGCCCGGGCGGATGCGCAAGAGTAACTTCCACGCGTCGATGGCCTTCTCGACGAGCTGCGGACGCCGCTCGGCCACCATGGCCATCTCGATGCCGTACTGAATGCGCAGCTCGGGATCGGTCTCATTCTTCTGCGCCTGCCCGAGGAGCGTAAGCAATTGCGGAATCTCCTCCTTGGCCAGGAAATACTCGCGATAAAAGGCGATGGCTCGCGGATGAAACGGCTGCGCCTTCTTTACGCGGCGAAAACTTTGTTCGGCCTCTTCGAGCTTCTTGAGGCGCTTCCACTGGAGCTCGCCCAGGGCCAGCGCCGCTGGGACTTCCCCTTGTCCACGCTTGGCCGCTTTGAGCGCTGCCTCGAAGATCTTGACGAGGTCGGCGACATCTCCGCCATCCGAAAACAGCTCGTCGAGGGCAACGTAGAGACGCTCGTCGGATGGCAAGGCCAGCAGCGCCTGGCGGTAGAAATTCTCGGCCGCCGAGCGATCGCCACCTTGGGCTGCCAGCCGTCCAGCTGCGAGGCCAGCGGCGGCCTTTTCCTCGGGCGAGGAAGAGGACGCCAACCGCCGGCCAAGATGCTCGCCGAGCTCGACGAGCCGGCTGGTCTTGCGAAGCAAGCGTTCGAGAGCGAAGTCTGCGCGGCGGTTGTGCGGATCGAGCTGCAGACTCCGCCGGAACAAGGCCTCGGCCTCGTCCGTGACAGAGCGGTAGCGCAGGAGCAAATCCCCCTCGGACGCAAAGAACGGAGCGGCCGACGGACGATCGCCCGCCTCTGCCGCCTGGGCCGAGAAGGCTTCCGCCTGCTCCTGCCAACCGGCCTCTTCAGCTTCGATCTCGCGCAAGAGGGCCGACGCCTCTGCGAAGTCGGCAGCGAGGTCGAGCGCTTGCTTGATGGCCGCGCGCGCCGGCTCGACTTGCCACAGGTCCGCCCAAAGCAGACGTGCCTTGTCCACAAGCAGCGCCGCACGTACCACTGGGTCGGGCGTCAGCGCCATTTCGCTTTCGAGCAGGCGAACGCAAAGCGCCGGCTGATTGTTCTCGGCGTGAAAAGCCCGTTCCGCGGCTAGTGCCTTCTTGAGCTCTTCGCCGGCCTCGGCCGCCTCGGGCGTGACGAGTCCCGAGAGAGCATCCAGCGCCTTCGCGTCCTCTGGCAAAGCTCGCAAGGTCTTAAGGGCAATGGAAATGTCGTTCGTCATGTCGGGAATCCAAGCCTCCGCGCCTGTCAAGGTGCC
>CAZTTW010000005.1:0-24422 GCA_964616265.1 uncultured Myxococcales bacterium
TCAGCGAGTTGGTGTCGATGCTGCTGATCATTTTGACGCCGTTTGAATAGCAGGTGTTCGTTGCGAACGTCGTACCGCCTGACTGCTGAACACAAGTCCCGGCAGGCACACAAGTCGTGATTAGCTTCGCAAGACAGCTGGGGTAGTTGCAGCTATCTCCGCCTGTGCTGCTACTTGTACCAACGTCTACGCTACCGCCGTCAAGGCTGCCATCACCCTCATAGCCGCCATCGCTACCGCTGTCCTCTCCGACGCATCCTGCAGGCTGTGCAAGCATCAAGAGGAACGCTGCCCACCAGACCGCGTCCTTCAAGACTCTCATCATCCGCGAAGCTTCTTTCACGGTCGACCACCTGAACCATCGAAAGGCATTCCTCGCGCGAGGCGACGATCGGGCGCGATGGGACGGAAGCTGTGCCGCTTCGTCAGCCTTTCAAGCCACCAGCTGCGGTAGTCGGCGATGGACTGAACCTCTATTTCTTCGTGGTCCACCTGATTTCCGACTTCCAGATACACGTCGAGGTTCGCAAGGTCGGGCTGGGGGAGCTCTCCCTTTTCGAACTGCGCCCACATTTGTCCGTATAGTTCTTCCAGGTGGCGTACAAGCAATGGCGTATCGAACAGCGTGCACGAGTCGCGTGAGGCATGCAGTCTTGCCCGGTACGGCGCAAGCAGCGAAGGATCCCTACCGAACGCGATGGCGCGGTCTACGAATTCGTCAGCCGAGGAACAGATGAGGTCTGGGATGCCGGCGGAGCGAACCAGACTGCCGCACACGCGCGAAGCGAACGAGCGGCCGCCGAGCGTCAGCACCGGGATTCCCATCCAAAGCGCGTCCGAGGCGGTTGTGTGAGCACCATACGGGGTCGTGTCCAAGAACAGATCGGCAAGCGTGTAACGCGCGAGATGGGCCGGGTTGGCCATTTTCTCGGCAAAGACCAGCCGATCCCGCGCAATGCCGCGTTGGCTGGCATAGCCTCGTAGGCGCTCGTGCGTCCCCTCGGTGCTGCTGAGCAGCCACAGAACGCTATCCGGCACTCCTGCGAGGATCTTCAACCACCTTTCGAAGGTCGCTCGGTTGAGTTTGTGAGTGCCATTGAAACAGCAATACACCATCGCCTTCTCTGGAAGCCCGACATCCCCGCGGGATGGGCGACGCTCGGAGACCTGACGTTGGCGATTGTTGGGTTGATAGCAAGGAAGCCTCAGCACCCTTTCCGAGTAGTAGACTTCGTGCGTTTCGGGAATGACCCAGTCGTCAGCGATGAGGTAGTGGTGGTACGGACTGGCCATGGTTCCTGGGAAGCCTAGCCAATTGACAATGACCGGAGCGGGCCTATGGGCGACCAGTTTGAGGCGCGCATCTCGAGTATAGCCGTTGAGATCCACGAGAATTTGAATACCATCCTCGGCCATCTGCCGAGCCGCTGCCTCGTCATCCATACCACCTATCGAGCGCCAGTGGTCGGCACCGCTCTTGAAGCTGGCATGCAGCGGATCCCGTGCCTCGGGTCCGCAATAGTAGGCGAAGACTTCGACCCGATTGCGGTCGTGCAATCCGAAAACCTCTGCCATAAGGTATCCGACGGCATGTTCGCGCAGGTCGGATGAGAGATATCCAATACGAAGCCGGCCTGTGCTTTTCATTGCCCGCGGCCAAGAGGACATCGCCTCCGATGGCATGCCTACATCGCACTTGTTGTAGAACCACGCGGTCGCCAATTGCAGCATCGGATCGTCCGTGTAAGCCGCGGCCGACAGGGGGGACATCCCTTCCATCAGCGTAGTTCGGCTAACCCGTTCATTCGGACAGACGACCGGCCATTCACACTGCCTTTGCCTGAGCGCAATCAAGTGCTGAATCACTTCTCGCTGGTGACAGTCGAGCTCAAGACTCTGCCGCAGCAGGTTCTCGGCAGCTTGGTCCTGGTTTGCGGTTTCGAGAGCACGTGCGCTTTGATTGAGGGTCGTGGTTTTGTGGCCGACGACGCTGCCTTGGACGGCTGCCATCCGGGTCAAGGCCAGCGTCCATTGCGCGACCGCCTGTCCGACTTGACCTAGTCGCTCGAGAATGCGCCCCAGGTTGATGTAAGCCGGAATGAAATCGGGCTGCAAGGAAAGCGCACGTTCAAGACACTCGCGCGCCAACTGCAGTTTTCCCGCATCCGAAAGCGTGACCGCGTAATTGAACAGAACCGCGTACAGCATCGGATCGTCGTGGTTGCACTCGATCCATACCGAATAGAGGTTTTCCACCGAACCTGGCTGGCCGCTCTGCCGAAGGGTATCGCAGGTTCGGATCAGATCGGCCACAGTGAGCGTGCGCGCGGTCGCCTGAAGGACCGCCGCCGTGAAGGTGTCGATTGCCATTGTTTTCCCTTGCATCATGAGAGGCGTGTCCGTGGGACGTCCTAGACTTCGGCGTCACCCAGCGCCTGACGTTGCGCAGCGCTCATGCTTGCGACCTGCGTGTCCGTAAAGGCTGCGATTTGGGTGGCGTTCAGCGCCTCGATTTCGGTGGGCGTCAGATAGGAGATGGTGGTGGCCGTCAACGCGGAAATGGTCGTGGTCGTGATTTCGCTAAGCTGGGTCGGTGCGAGGGACGCTAGTTGAACTGGTGTCAGAATGCCAAGCTGTGTGGCGCTAAGGGCGGCCATCTGCCAAGCCGTCAGTGCGCTCATCTGCGTGGCGGATAGGTTCTGAAACTGGGTGGCCGTCAGACTGGAGATCTGGATCTCGTTTAGGTTGGAAATCTGGTCGACGGATAACTGCTGCAGCTGTTCTAGAGTCAACGCTCGAAGCTGCATTCGCTGCAGGCCGGCCATTTGATCCGTCGTCAATGCGGCAATCTGCGTGGCGGAGAGAGCGTCGATGCTGGTGGTCGTCAGCGCTCCGAGCTGAGTGTCGGCCAAGACAGCAAACTGGTCTGCGGTCATGGCAGCAATCTGTGTGGCGTTGATGCCGGCCATCCCGCTGGGCGACAGTGCAGCGATTTGCATCGTCGTGAGGGTCGCAATTTGCGTCGAGCTCAGCGCCGAGACCTGCGTCGCTGTGAGACCGCCAACTTCGAGGGAGCCCAGCAGGTTTACCTGGGCTGTCGTCAGACTCGCGAGCATGGTCGGGGATAATCCGGTGATTCCGGTCGCCGAAAGGCTTTCGAACTGGGTGGTGGTCAGGGCGGAAAATTCGTCCGGTGTCAGACCAGCGATCCCAGTGGTCGACAAAGCCGTCATTTCCGTAGCCGAGAGTGCGGCGAGTTGTGTCGTGGCCAAGGCGGCGATCTGCGTCGGATTCAATCCGCTGATGCCGGCTGAGGACAGGGCAGCGATCTGCGTGGTGGTCAGGTCGGCGATTTGGGCCGTGGAAAGGGCCGCCACCTGCGTAGAGGTCAGGCCACCAAGCTCGCCGGGGGTCAACAGCGCGATCTGCGTAGACGTCAGATTGGAAATGACGGTTGTGGTGAGAGCGGCTATTCCGGTCGGGGCAAGACCGCTGAGCTGGGTCGTCGTGAGAGCGTCGAGAAGGTCGCTCGTCAGGCCCGAAAGGGCGGTGGTGGACAAGGCCGCAACCTCGGCGTCGGTGAAGGAGGCCAACTGGGTGGTCGACATGCCCGCAATCTGCGCTGCGGTCAAGCCAGCCACACCAGAAGCGGACAGCGAGGCCGTTTGGCTTGTCGAAAGGGCGGCAATTTGGGCTGTTGTGAGCGCCGCGACGCCAGTGGATGTCAACGCGGCAATTTGCTGAGTGGTCAGCGCCGCAACTTGCGTTCCGGCAAGGAGCCCTAGCTGGGTCGTGGTCAGGGCTGCGACCTGCGCGGCAGTAAACGCCGCCATTTGCTTGGGCGTGAAGGCGGCGAACTCGGTCGGAGTCAGGCCGGACACGCCCGAAGTCGAAAGACTGGCAATCTGCGTGGTCGACAGTGCTCCGATTTGCGGCATAGTCAGCGCCGCCACCTGGGCGGTAGTCAAACCTCGGAGTTGAGGCGTCGCGAGCGCGGCCAGCTGGGTCGTGGTAATGGCATTCAGTTGAGTCGTGGTCAGCGCCCCCATCTCCGTCGGGGTCAAGCCGCCCAATTGAGTAGCGGATAGGGACGTGATCCGCGTGGTGGGCAACACTGACACTTGGGTGGTGGTCAAGGCGCCGAGCTCGCTGGCACTCAAGGCTGCAAACTGCGATGCTGAGAGGGCCGCGACTTGCGTCGGGGTGAGCCCGGCCATTGCCGATGAGGAAAAGGCCGCGACCTGCGTGGTCGTGAGTGCCCCAAGCTGGGTAGCGGTCAAGCTCGCGAGCGCAGTGGAGGTCAGGCCACCGATCTCAAGCGTGGTCAAAACACCCATTTGGGTAATCGTCAGGTGCGCCACTTGTGTCGTGGTCAGAGCTCCGACCTGGGCGGAGGTAAACGAGGAGAGCTGTTTGCTGCTCAAGGAAGCGAGCTGATCCACTGTAAGCGCGGCCACAGCGGTGCTGCTCAGTGACCCGATTTGGGTCGTGGTCAGGGCGCCAAGTTGCGCCGAGCTGAAAGTGCTGATCTGCGTATCGGCCAAAGCGCTGACCTGGGCGCCGGTCAGTGCCGAAATCTGGGTTGGCGTTGCGGCAGCGAGCTGGGGCGGGGTGAGAACGGAAATTTCGGCTTTCGTCAGTCCCTGGAGTTGGGTTGTCGTTAGCGATGCAATCAGTGTGGGAGACAGAATCGCAAGTTGAGTCGTGGTCAAAGATGCCAGCTCCGATGGGGTCAGCGAACCTAGCTGTGTAATGGAGAGCGCCGTAAGCTGGCTCGGAGTGAACCCACAGACCGCCGTCGGGGATAGGGCCGCCATCTGGGTAGCGTTGAGATACCCAAGCTGGGTCATTGTTAATGCGGCGGCCTGAACGTCGGTCAGGCCGCTGAGCTCCGTTTCGGTGAGGACACCCAGCTGTGTGCTTTGCAGCGCGCCGATCTGGCTGGTCGTGAGCGCACCAAACTGTGCGGCCGTCAGGCTTGCCATCTGTCTGGAGGTCAACGAGGCCAGCTCGGTCGTCGTCAGTGCCGAAATTCCGGTCGCGCTGAAGGCGCTCATTTGTGTGGTAGTCAGTGCTGCTAGCTGGGACGGTATCAGGACCTCCACCTGGGTGCTGTCCAGAGCCCCAATTTGCCATGTACTGAGGCCACCGACCTGGGTTGCGGTCAGGGCAGTGATCTGGACTGTCGTCACGGCGGAGATCTCGGTCATGCTCAGGCTGTTGAGCTGGGTCGTAGTCAGGCTGCTGATTTGGGCGGTGGTCCAAGCAGCGATCTGGTCCTGGCTGAGACCGCTCATTTGCGTGGTGCTCAGCGAGCCGATTTGCGTCGTCGTCATGGCGGCCATGGCTGTGTCCGAGAATCCCTCAAGCCCGGCCGTAGACAAGGCCGCAACCTGGCCGGCCGTGAGCATCGCAAGTTGGGTGGAGGACAGCGCTCCGACTTGTGTATCCAACAATCCACCAATCTGCGTCGCGCTGAGCGCAGCGATTTGTCCCCTGGTGAGATTCGCAACTTGTGTTTCGGTCAGCGCTGCCAATTGTGTCGAGGTCAGAGCCCCAAACTGGATCGATGTCAACGAGGCCAGCTGGCTTGGGGCCAGTCCGGGCACGGCGGTTGTGGAGATGGCGGCGACTTGGGCGGCGGTTAGAATTCCGAGTTGGGCATCGCCGAGCACCGCCACCTGTGTGCTGGCCAAAGCAGCGAGGTCACTGGGCGAAAGGGCGGCGACTTGAGTTGTCGTCAATAAAAACATCTCGGCAATCGTCAAGCCCGTGACTGCGTCGGATGACAGTGCCGCGACTTGGTCCGCCGAGAGCGTGGCCAATTGAGTGGGAGCGAGGACCGCAAGCTGCGAAGCGAGCAAACCGCGTATCGTGGTCGTTGCCAGCACCGCAAGCTGGGCGGTGGTCAAGGTTGTAATCTGGTCGGTGGAGAATGCGCCAATTTGCGGTGCTGTCAGGGCGGCCATCTGCTTGGTTGTTAGAGCAGCCACGTCGGTTGTCGTCAGGCCGCTTAGAGCGGTCGTGGTTATAGCGGCAACTTGGACGCTGTCCATGGCTTGAAGTTGGGATGTGGTCAGTGCCGCAAGCTGCGTCGAGGTCAGTCCGGTCACTTGGTATGCGGTCAACGCGCCGATTTGTGTGGTGACAAGACCGGCCAGTTGAATCGACGTGAGGTCGCCGATTTGAGTCGTTGACAAGGCCCCGAATTGGGTCGTGGTCAGGTTGCCTATCTGGGTCGGTGTCAACGCCACGACCTGGCTGTCGGTCATAGCGCCCAGCTCGGCGGAGGTCAGCGCAGCGATTTGTGTGCCGGCTAGCGCGGCAACCGCGCTCGTGGTCAAGCCGCCGATGGCGGAGGCGGACAGCGCAGCGATTTGGCTCGTCGACAAACTGGCCAGTTGGGTAAGCGACAGTGCTCCGGCTTGGGTGTCGGCCAGCCCGAGGAGCGTGGTGGTGGTCAGCGCAGACATCTGCGTCGCGCTCAAAATTGCGAGCTGATCCGTGGAAAGCGCGCCCAGTTGAGAGGATGTCAAGACGGCAAGCTGCGTGCCGTCGAGGGCTCTGAGCTGAGTCGCGGTCAAGCCCTTGACCGCCGCCTTGGACAAGGTTGGGAGTTGGGCCGTGGTCAATTCCCCAAGCTGGGTCGGCGTCATGGCAGCGATCTCGTCTGACGTCAGACCGCCTATAGCGGTGGGGGTGAGTGTCGCGAGCTGCGTTGCGGTCAAGGCGGCCAGCTGGGTGTCCGCAAGTGCCGCGACGGTCGTGGTCGTCAGACCTGCGATCTGTGTGTTCGACAGGGCCGCGATCTGGTCTTGTGTCAAGCCGGCCAAGGCTGCCGCGGACAGCGCCCCCAGCTGGGTTGACGTCAATGCGGAAATTCTGGTGGTGCCAAGTGCGGTCAAATTGGTGCTGGTCAGGCCAGCAATTTGCGTGGCTGTCAGTGCGGCAAGTTGGGCGGAACTCAGGGACGTGACTTGCGAGGCGGTAAGTGCTCCTATGCCGGCGTCGGACAAGCCTTTAATCTGTGAGGTGCTTAGTGCCGCCAACTGTGTGGTGGCAAGAGCAGCAGATGCGGTCGTGCTCAAAGCCGCGAGTTGGGTCGACGTGAGGCCGCCTATCTGCGTCGCCGCCAAGAGGGAAAGTTGGGTCGGCGCAACCCGGCTGATGGCATTGCCAGTCAGCGCGGCGAGCTGCATGGACGTCAGCGCCGCGAACTGCGAAGGCGTCAGCTCGGCGATCTCGGTGGACGTCAGGCCGCCTATGGCGCCGGTGCTCAGCGCCCGCAATTGCGTGGTAGCCAGCGCCGCCAGTTGGGTGTCGACCAAGGCTCCGAGAGCCGTGCTGGTCAGTCCCCCGAGTTGTGAGGTCGACAAGGCCGCAACCTGCGTTTGCGTCAGCCCCGCGACGGCCGTCGATGTCAGGGCCGCAATCTGTATCGATGTGAGGGCCGCCAATTCAGTCGTGGTCAGCGCGCCGATGGCGGTGCCCGCCAAACCAGCGATTTGTGCGGTCGACAGAGCAGCGAGCTGCGTCGCGGACAGCGCCGACGTCTGCGTGGTGCTGAGCTGGCTGACCACCGAACTGTTCAGACCCTTGATCTGCGCAGGGGTCAGTGCCGCCAACTGTCCGGGCGTAAGGGCGACAGCGGCAGTCGAGTCAAGAGCCCCAAGTTGTGTTGCCGTCAGGGCGGAGAGCTGGGTGGTGGTCAAAGCAGCAAGTTGTGTGGAAGCGAGTTCTCCCAAGGTCGCGGCGGTCAAAGCGGCCAACTGGGTCGATGTCAGAGCGGCGAGCTGAGAACTGGTCAGCTCTGCGACTGCGGTAAAGGTCAGTCCGCTCATCGCGGTCGTAGCCAGTGCCGCCACTTGGGTGTCCGCAAGGGCCGCCAACTGGGTGTCCACGAGGGCTCGCACGGCCGAGCCGGTCAAAGCGTGAATCTGTCGGGTGCCAAGTGCTGCGATTTGGTCCGCAGTGAGGCCACCAGCGGCCGTAGCGGTCAAGGCTGCGAGCTGCGTCGAGGTTAGGGCCGCGATATTGGCGACGGTGATTGCGTTGACGGTGGTGCTGGTCAGGCCGGCCATCTGCGCCGCGGTGAGGGCTCCGATCTGGTTCCGGGCAAGCGCCGCCATCTGGTCGGTATTCAGCACGTTGACGCTCGCCACGCTTAGGCCGGCGATTTGCGCGGTCGAGAGCATTGGAAGCTGCGAAGTAGTCAGGCCGGCGACCGCGGTTGTGGTCAGCCCTCCGAACTGCGTTGGCGTCATGCCGAGGAACTGGTCGGCGGTCAGCGAGGCCAGTTGCTCCCCGGACAAGCCTTTGACTTGCGTCGTGCTCAGAAGCCCAAGTTGCTTCGGCGTGAGCGCTGCAACTTGGGTGATAGCCATCGCGGCAACGTTGGTTGAGGTCAGTCCGCCGATCGCGGTGGTGGCAAGTGCCGCCATCTGCGCCGTGGACAGGACTGCCAGCTGGGTAGCGGCCAGTGCGCCGAGGGCGGCGCTGCTAAGGCCGCTCACTTGCGTTGTCGTCAAACCCGCCAGCTGATCTCCCGTCAACCCTAGCACGGCACTGGACGTCAGGGCCGAAAACTGCACGGCCGTTAACGCCGCCATCTCTGTCGCGGTCCATTGGCCGGCATCGGTGCTGGTCAGGCCTCTGAGCTGCGTGGTCGTTAGGGCTGCAAGTTGGGTCGTCGACAGTGCCGCCGTTTGCGGGCTGGAAAGCTCGCCGACGCCAGCACTGCTCAAGCCCCTGACCTGCGTAAGGGTAAGCGTCGCGAGCTGGGGCGCCGTCAGTCCATCGATCGCCGTGGTGGTTAGCGCGGCAAGCTGTGTTGCCGACAAGCCGACCATCTGCGTGGTCGTCAGGGATGCAACCTGGTCGCTCGTCAGGCCCGCGATCTGGGTTGTGGTGAGGGCTCCAATCTGCCTCGACGACCATGCCGCCAGTTGGGTTGTGTCGAGCCCACTGAGACCAATCTTGCTCAAGCCAGCGATCTGGGCATTGGTGAGAGCCGCCAGTTGGGAGGTGGTCAGCGCATCCGTTGCAGTCGCAACGAGCGCCCCAAGTTGGGTGGCCGTCAGATTCGCAAGTTGGGTGACCTCCAAGGTTGCGACTTCGGCATCGGATAGCCCAGCCATCGCCGTGGTACTCAGGCCCGCGAGTTGCGTCGCCGTAAAGGTGGCAAGCTCCGTCGACGTGAGTGTGTTGACGTCGGTGCTGGTGAGTCCGGCGAGCTGACTGGCTGTCAAGGCTGCCAGCTGTGTCCTTGACAGCGCGGCCATTTGCGTGTCGGCGAGCTCGCCGACATCGACGCTAGTCAGACCCTTGATCTGCGTGGTGGTCAGGGATGCTATCTGGGTGGTGGTCAGGGCATCGATCTCCGTCGTGGTGAGCGCGCCGAGCTGGGTCGGCGTCAACCCTGACATCTGGGTGGTGGTTAGACTCGCGAGCTGATCGCCGGTCAAGCTCCGGATTTGCGCAGCGGTGAGGGACGCGAGCTGGGTCGATCCGAGCACCGCGAGTTGATCCACACTCAGTTGGCTGAGATTGGCACTGCCCAGTCCGGCGATTTGGGCCGTGGTAAGGGCCGCGAGCTGCGAGGCGTTTAGCTCTACCACCGCCGTCGCGCTGAGTGCCCCCATCTGGGTCGCCAGAAATCCGCCCATCTGCGTGGTGGTAAGCGCCGCGAGCTGGTCGCCGCTCAGGCCCTTCAGCTGGGCGCCTGTGAGAACCGCAAGTTGGGTCGGTGTCAACGCCGCCATTTGCTCGCCGGTCATCTGTTCGATATCGGTGCCGGTCAGTCCCTCGATCGCGCCGGTGGCCAGCGCCGCGATCTGCGTTCCTGCCAGTGTTGCCAGCTGCTCCTCCGACATCGCCCCCAGCGCGGTGCCGGTCAAGCCAACGGCTTGGGACGTGGTCAGCGCCGCGATTTGGTCTGGGGTCAGCCCCGTGATCGCCGTCGCCGTCAGGGCCGCAAGCTGCGATGCGCTCAGTGCCGAGATGGCCGAAATGGCCAGCTGGCCAAGAGCGGTGCTGGTCAACCCGAGGAGCTGATTCGGCCTCAGGGCCGCGAACTGCCCCGAACTCATGGCGGCGAGCTGGGCGCTGTTCAGCTCGCTGATGCCAGCGCTGGAAATGCCCGCAATCTGGGTGGTCGTCAGCGCTATGATTTGGGCGGTTGTCAGTCCGTCGAGCGACGTCGTGGCGAGAGCACCCAGCTGTGTCGGCGCAAAGCCGCTGATCTGAGTGGTGGTCAAAGCCGTGAACTGGTCAGCGGTCAGGGCCCTGAGCTGGTTCGTAGTGAGGGCGGCGATCTGTGAGGACGTAAGTGCCGCTAGCTGCGTGTTTGTTAGTTCGGCGGCGTCGGCTGCGGTCAGGCCAGTGATCTGCGTGGCGGTCATGGCCGCAATCTGGTCGGGTGTCAGCCCAGCGACGGTAGTGGTACTGAGTGCCCCGAGCTGCAGCGCCGTCAACCCGCCCATCTGCGTGGTGCTGAGCGCGGCGAGTTGTTCTGCGGTAAGCCCCCTGACGGCGACCGTGGTCATCGCGCCGATCTGCGTAGAGGCCAGAACTGCCAGATCAGCTACGCTCAGCTCACCGACAGCTGTGCCTGTCAGCATCGCGATCTGGGCCGTGGTCAAGGCTGCGAGCTGTGTGGTGGTCAAAGCTTCAAACTGCGCCGCACTCATATGGCCGATGACCGCTCCACTCAGTCCAATGACTTGGGCGGTGGTCAATGCCGCCAGTTGTGACGTGGTGAGCCCGGCGGCCGATGTGAAGTTGAGCGCACCCAACTGAGTCGCGGTCAAGACTGCGAGCTGCGTGAGGGCCAGAGAACTGACTTGAGCAGCGGAGAGCCCCTTGATCTGACTGGTCGACAGAACCCCAAGTTGGTTCGTCGACAGTGTCGCAAGCTGCGTCACGTTGAGCGCATTGACGCCGGAAGTGGTCAGTCCCTTGATTTGCGTGGTCGTCAGTGCCGAAAGTTGTGGCGTGGTGAGCGCCGCAACCGCCCCGGTGGTGAGTGACCCGAGCTGGGTCGCCAGGAAACCCATGACCTGTGTGGCATCCAAGGCTGCGACTTGATTGACCGTCAGGCCCTTGAGCTGTGTGGTACTGAGCGCTGCCAGCTGGGCCGACGTCAGTGCTTCGATGTGCGTGATATCGAGGCTGGCGATGCCCGTACTGGTTAGTCCTTTGATTTGGGTTGTATTTATCGCTGCGAGTTGCTCTGTAGTCAGAGCAACGACCGCCGTTGTGGTGAGAACGCTCAGCTGGGTTGCGGTCAAGCCGGCAAGCTGGGGCGCTGAGAGTGACGGGATCTGCAGGGCAGTCAGCCCTCTCGCGGCGGATGGGCTCAAGGATGCGATCTGTGTCGGCGACAGGGACGCCAGATCATCCGCGGTCAATTGGCTAACTTCCGTGGCGGTTAGACCACCCAGTTGGGTGGGCGAGAATGCTGCGAGCTGAGAGGCTGCGAACGCCGAAAACTGAGTCATGCTGAGCTCGCCGACCGCGGCAGCACTCAACCCCTCGGCCTGCGTCGTCGCTAGGGCGGCCAGTTGGGTGGCGGTCATCGCCTTCATAGCGGTCGCGGTGAGCGCCGCCACCTGGGTCGAGGTCAAGGTGCCGAGCTGCGTCGTGGACAAGTGGCCGACCTGCTCTGTGGTCAGCCCTTTGAGTTGGTTCACGCCAAACGCCGCGATTTGCGTCTCGGTGAACGCGGCAATCTGCGTTGTTGTAAGTTGGCCAATCTCGAGACTGGTCAGGCCGCGCAGCTGCGTGGATGAAAGACCCGCCATTTCGTCCGGGCTTAAGACATCGACTTGCGCTGGGCTGAAGACCGCAAGTTGAAGAGCACTGAAATCCAGGAGCTGGTTGGTCGTGAGTGCAGAGACTTGCTCGGTCCCAAGCTCGGTCACTTCCGTCGTGGTCAGGGCCGCGATCTGAGAAGCCAAGAGCTGGGTGAAATCCGCAGCCGCTGCGCCTTGGAGATCGCTTCTCGACAGGCTTGCGATTTGCTGAGGGGTGAGGGATGCAATGGATGTGACGGGCACGTCCTATTGCCTCACCCAGTCAGTTGTTTCGAAGACACGTTGACGAAGAAGGCTGGTCACGAAGTGTTCCTCCGAAAACAAATCGTGACAGTCGTGGGAAGCCTTGAGCGGAATATCGCGGACGTGCAAAGGCCGCACAGGGGTGAGACCAATCTGCTCCGACGGCGCTCCATGACACAGCGCCGCCCAGCGAGTGATCGGTGTCGACTTTGCCAGAGGGCAGCATCTTTGTCGTGAAGGAGGCTCTGAGTCCCGGGCAGCGAAATCTCCACTGACTAACGAGCTGCCACAACCGCACAGTTTGGACACCAGCGCGCTTAGGCCTATTTTCCAGACCGTTACTTGTGGGGAAACACAGCCTTGCACGGCTCCGATAGGTCAGCTTCGTGCGATTTCAAGCAGGCCCGAATTCGACCGCCGCCCGGTTGAGTTTCTTGGCAGAACTTGGCCGCATCGGCCTTGCACGCTTCGTGGACTTCATGAATGCGGGTCTCTACCTTTCCGACGATCTCATGGCAGGAAGGAGCGAGCTCGCTTTCATGCGACTTCAGGCAGGCAGCGAGGTGGCCATCACCCGGTTGGATTCCCTGGCAAAACTTTTCCGCATCGGGCTTGCATGCCGCCTTGACCCGCTCCCGTCTCGCGTTCCCGGCGGCTAGCTGTTCCTTGCAAGCCGCTGAAAGGTCACTCTCGTGCGACTTCAGACAACCGATGATGCGGCCTTCCCCGGGAGGGATGTCCTTGCAAAGCTTTTCAGCGTCGGCCTTGCAAGCGTCTTGGGCACGCGCGGATGTTGGTAGTGCGAGAAACGACAGCACAGCAACGAAATAGATTCTTTGCATCATGAGTTTGTCTCCACCTACGCGGCTGAGTATGTACTGTCGCGCGGCTGCCATCCAGTCAACGGACGCGCCGGATCTGCAGCCGCAGCTTTCGCAGTCAGTTGTCCTCTGTTTATAGCGACCTATCCGGCCCCGTTCTCAATGTTGGCAGTCGTCGGTTGCATCGGTCACGTCCGGAGACTGACTCGCAACCTAGCGATTCGACTGTCGCTGACTGCACGACAGAATGCTGCGCCGACGGGGCGGCGAGAGTGCGTTTACGGCAGGTAGCAGATGCGAATAATGCCGGTTTGTCAGCGTGGCGCGATCCGTGTTCCGGAGAGATCGTATGGATGCTCATTATCGCGTCTGGTGCCAGAGCCCCGCCGGCCAGCGCTTGCGGCGGGTGGAAAAGTGTAGAAGGCACCCTTGAGCAGGATCAGGACTGAGCTTAGTCGCCCGAGCTAGCGCACCGCGTTCCGACCAAGACCCGGACCGTAGGGCAGTCACTGACAGCTCGGGTCTGTCGTGCAGAGCGAAATATTGAAGCTGCAGCTGCCATAGTTGGCGACGACGACCGGCTTGCCGCCGGTGCAAGTGACAGTCACGACCGGGGTGCCTGCGTCCGTTATCGTCGTTGTCCCGCTGCCAACTGCCGTCCCCGAAGGGTCGAGGTAGGTGTAGGGCCCGTTTGGGACCACGGTCTCGGTGAAGCAAGTGCCATCGGCGTCCGAGTAAGTCTGGACCTGAGCTCCGGTTGCGTTGTCTGAGACTATCACCAGCTTCGTGTGGTTGGCGAAACAGTAGGTAAACGTTCCAGACGTCGAGGTTAAATTCATCGACTTGGTGCATGGGCCTGCGGAGGTGGAGGGGAAGCATCCGGCGTTGAACAAGGTGGCCACGCACGCGGGCAGGTCACCGCAGGTTCCGTTGCCGCCGCCAGCACCTGTCATCGAGCTACCGCCGCTGCCTCCGTTGTCTCCTCTGTCGGCGCTGCCCGTTCCTCCGCCTGAACTCGAGGAGCACGCAGCCTGCAAGAGCACGAAACAAGACAGCAGCAAGAGCGACGGTTCTCGACGCATGGGTCTCCTAAGAACTGTTGGTTGTACGCGAAACTTGCCATGGCCCGGGACCTGTGGCGAGGTAAAACCAGACGCGAGCTGTCCCGTATTGGCAGGTACTGGGTCCCGTCTGGTGCCCCAATTCCGTTCGCAGCTGCGAACGAAGACAACAGCGACGCTATGGAAATTAGTGAGGAATAGTTTCGCCAGGGAGGATGACTTGCTGCCTGAGACGGCGCTCGCACGACATCGCACGAGTGGCGGCCATGCGAGCCGCCTGGGCATTGCCCTTCGCGAGCGCTAGTTCCTCGGGCACTTTGGCGACGGTCTCAAAGAACATCTCGTCAGATGTCTGCCCATTGAAAGTTGGATGGGTCATCTTCGCGTTGTGCGCGTTAGCGTGGAATTCGACCATCCCACGAACACGCACCACAGAATCCAAGGTATTCAAGAACAACCACTGATGCTTCAGCGACCGCCGATAGGTCTCGATGAGCGAATTGGAGAAACCGATCTCGACTTGGGCAAAAATGCGCTCCAAGCACGCACTGACAAGGTCGCATTGACCGCACTGTGGACGTTCTCGATACCGGAATCGGCATACAGTAAGGGCTGACCCGCAATTACGAGATGCTGCTGGCAGCCGTGGAGTTTCTGTCTGGCCGAAACTCGGCCGCGGCAGTGCGACTGTACACCAACGTAGCTGATATCGACCATCAGGCAAGAAGACCGATCACTCGCTAGACGTCGCATTTGGGAATTGATGAGCAACTGCCTCATTGCGCCTCATAGGGAGCTGTGGCGACAGGTTTTCGGAGACCATGGCTTGCTGGCCGCGGCTAGTCGTCGGCGCCGACCGGCAGTAAACGACAACTTTTTGCTGTCCGTGGCTGCGTCGAGTTGCTCTCAGAAAATGCGCCTTTCTTCGTCCACGTAGTCGAGCTTGCGTTGCAGCCGAGCATTGATCGCGGAAGCGACCATCACGATGATGAACTGCAATGTCACGTGCAACATCAATGTCAGCTTGCTCACACGCTCGCCCCGATCCAAGTTGCCGAGCTCGGGGATTCAGTGGCAAAATTGCGACGATGGCTTTCGGGACAGGACGGGTTACCGGCCGCCACGGGATGCCAAGTCTATTGTCGACAGTTCAACCCAGAGGCCTCAAAAGGCTACAAAGCGGTCTTCGCCTGACGAAGGGGTACGACCTTCGATGGACGTGAAGACATTCCTGCCGAAATGGAATGACAGTCCCCAATCGAAATAGGGACCGCCGCTTTGTCCAACAAGGTCGTTGAAAGCAACGTTTCGGCTGTTCCCCAATAGGTCTACGGTATTCGCCGCGACGAAGTTCACGCTAATCGAAACCCTCCCGAAGGTGTCGAAGATGTCGGCTGACAGGTTCAACGGAGACCCCGGACAGTAGAACATTGACAATGCTGGAACCTGGGAATCGTAACAGGCTGCAATCCCAGGAATAGCAGTATTCTCAAAGAAGATTGCATTGGAGCCGCTGTCGATGAAGGACAGTTGCGATTTTCCATTCGTCGGGTACCGGGTCAAGAATTCCCCGGCATCGTCCAGGCGAATCACCTGGGCCTTTCCCAGTCCGTTGTTTTCACGTGTGCCAATGCCAAAAACCAAAGCTCCGGTCACACTCGGAGATCCCTCCGCCGGAATCGCAGGTAGCTCGATAATCGTGCCGTTGCTATCTTGGCCGAAGAATGCAACAGGATTCGATACTTGCTTCGAAACCGGCACTGCCGCTGGCTGACATCCGCCGGACGGCGGCTCCGCACAAACATAGTACAGCTCCGGATTCCTGGAATATTTGCCTAACGCTGCAGCGCAGGCCGCTCCGCAATCGTTAAGGAAAGAGCTGATGCCAAGGATGCCTTTGGCGCCCAACATATTGGCTGTATTGATATCCGTGCCAGTGCAACCCGCTGGCATAGGATAGGTTGACTCGTCGATCACTTGGATCGCGAGATCGCTGGCGTGTTCTCCTGCAATTCTAAAATCTGCATGTCGCAGAGTGCCCCAAACAGAGCCGCTGATAAACTGACAGCACTGGGCGATACTCTGGCCGCTGTCGTCGGTCCACGCTGGCAGTGCGAGCGTCAGTACCGATCCCAGCACCCGTAAACCAGTCGACCCCGTATCGACTAGAATGTGGTCGATGGTTTGGCAATCCGCTGCATTGCCCGGCACACAAAGTGTCACGGTTGCAAACAGACCGTTGATGTAGCCGATACCTGGTAGCCCCTGGTCGACGGAAAGCTCCGCGACGTTATCTCCAGGCGTGGCAACGGTATTGCCCGTCGAGACGAAGCTGCCATCGCATCCCGCGCAGCCTACCAACGAAGCGATGGCCGCAAGTCTTACGCCAGACTTCGAACCCACGACAGCAGTTCCCATGGCCTCTCTCTTTGCGCCATCCGAGCTTCGTCATTCAAAGGCGGCAGAAGACCAGTGGGCCGCATTCTGCTAGCCACGCTACCCACCTGCTCTTTCCCCTGCGAAAGAATCGCGGTCTAGGCGTACCAGCTCCTGGCCGTGGTCTACCAGCAACCGCCGATCGAGGTCGTACCTGCGTAGTTCGGCGTCGTCCACGGGTTGCACGTCTTGCCCGTCGGACAATCGGCATCAATGGCACAGAACTTGTAGCAAGAGCCTCCCTTGCTACAATAGAAACCAGGCGTGCAGTCGCTGTCCGCTTTGCACGTCGAACCTGCAACCCCTGTTCCCGACTTCGGTTCGCAGTTGCTTGCACCCGGGAACGAATCCATCGGGTAACATCCGAATCCCACGGGACAAGCGAGAAGAGGACTTCGAGGACTCTGGGGGGATACTGGATCACACACGCGGGCACAGGTGGAAACGCCCGCGATGATGTTCGTGCTGTCCCAGTAGGTAGGCTCACAAGACCGAGCAGTATCGACCGCAGTGCAGTCAGAATCGGACTGACAGTACTTCTTGCAGACACCGCCGAAGCAACCAAGGCCGGCAGCACAGAGCTTCTTGGTGCAGTCCGCGCCTTCCGTCAAGCCTCCCGTCGTCATGCACGTCAGCCCTGTGGCTTGGGTGTCGGGGTAGCAGACCTGTCCGGTCGGGCAACCGCAGGCTGGGAGAACGTTGCACTTACCGCCAGCCGCTGGCGCTGGGCAAGTACCCGTTGTGCCTCCAGCTCCACCCGATCCACCGCTCCCCCCCCTGCCACTCGCCCCCGCCGTCCCACTGCTGCCGCCCAAGCTACTTCCGCCACCGCCACTGGAGCTGCCCGTGCCGCTGCTGCCGCCCGAACCACTTCCGCCGCTGCCTGCGGTGGCCGACCGGCACTTGTCAGAACCAGAACAATCGGCGACATAACCTTCGCTGGCGCAGGCAGAATAGTTACCACTGCCGCAGTTGATTACCGTCGAGCATGCGATTGGTGTCTGCCAACAGGTAGCAGAGGCAGGACAATAGTATCCTGACGAGGAGTCACTACCACAGGGAGTCTTACTAGTTTCGTAGCAGACGTTCGTCACGCCCATGCCACTTGCCGCGCCACAAATGAAACCGCTCGGGCAGGTGCCGTCGCTGGAACATTCGGTACTCCCACTCTGGTAATTGGGGCTGCATCCCAGTAACAGTCCGACGCTGCATAGTAGCGGTAGCGCGAATCGACTCATAGCTCCAATCTCCTCAGTAGCTGTAGTGAACCACGGCGCCGACCGTGTCGGGACGAACAACGGGCGCAAGCGCCACGGAGCTCGACGTACGATGCTGATTCATGATTGCCAGTATTGCAGCGGTGGCCACACCGGCCGCGCCCACCCCATAGCATACGCCTGCGACATCAGCGTACGTTTTTCCAGAGCTCTCCTTACTTGCGTTGTACTGCTTGACTGTGTCCGAAAATGCGCTTT
The DNA here is from genome assembly GCA_964616265.1 of uncultured Myxococcales bacterium. Taxonomy (GTDB): domain Bacteria; phylum Myxococcota_A; class Polyangia; order Fen-1088; family Fen-1088; genus Fen-1118. The sequence continues at coordinate 17,850 of CAZTTW010000005.1, forward strand.
GCGAAAGGTACGTGAAGACCGAGCCAGTAGCGAGCACCGCAACACCAAGACCGCCCACGAGCCAGGCGGTACCATTACTACTTGTCGCTCGGTTCTCCTGACTATTTTCCGCGTTGATGGCAACACCTGGAGAACCTTGCACGGGACTCGGGTATTGCGGTGAAGCGGGCAGCGGACCGACATAGGGCGACTGGCCCGGCGCCGTCGGAGGATAGCCCTGACTGTAGCTGTATCCACCCGGAGGAGGCGCAGCCACCGCTGGGGCTCCGGCTGGTCCACCGTAGACCTGAGGCGGAAAAGTGGCACTTGGAGCTTTGCCAGAGTCCGCCGCCTGCGTGGCTTGTCCCGTCGGAGCGGCCCTAGGGTCAAGCGCCGCGGTAGGTGGCATGCTCGTGTCGTAGCCATAGCTTTGCACGGTGCTGTTGCCTTGGAACGTGGTACCCGACCCCTGAGACCGAGGCGGATTTGGAAGGTGGCCGGGATCTGCAGATCCTGCAGATGGAACAGGACCGGTCGCCACGCTCTTCGCCGGAACGCCAAGAGGTGCATTCTGGTCGCGAAGTTTTTCCATTTCCGCGATCCATCCCTCGACCTCAGCGCGGTCTTCAGGCGAGACTCGCCTTTGTGAAAGCAGGTAGTCCCGCAGATTGCTAATGGCGGGCTCGGGTCTTTGCAAATAGTAGTAGCACGCGCCAGCATTGCGCGCGAAGACGGGAAATTCAGGATAAGAAGCGCTCAGACGGGAAAAAATCTCGGCGGCTTCCTCGTATCTTCCGCTCTTGTACAAGCGCTTGGCTTCTTGTAGCTCGCCTGCAGCCTTGTCATTCAGTCCCGCGGCCTGCGCGTTTCCCGCAGTAGAAACAGGCAAGAAGCCGGTCACAAGAAGTAAGCCCCGAACGATCCCAATTCTTAAGGTGCGTCTCACTTACGTCCCTTCCTCGCATGTTCTTACGTAGTCGAGTCGATTGGCACTTCTGTCCAAAACGACATCTACGCTCTGTAAGACGTGCATCTTGTAACGCAAACCTGTCTTATTGTAAACAGAAATTGGTTGCCTTCTAAGCGCGAGTCAGTGTGCCAGCCATTGTTCGACCGAATTGCGCTTTTTGATCGGCGAAGACTTCTCCGGGTGCGGTCGCTTCGGGCTCTCGTTTTGGGAGGGACCTGTTACAGTCGTTGACGTAGGCGGCGGTGGTGAATCACCCGTAGTCAATGCGTGTTGAGATTCGCCGATAGGTTTCGTGGCGCCGCCGTTATCTAGCTTTGGCTCGTCCTTCTGCCACTGCGCCTGAGCATTCGGCAGCGAAGGAGAAGCTGCGGCTGCGCTGGCTGCGGCACTCGCGACGCTGTTCGATCGCGGTTGCTGCTGGTTGCTTGGCCTCAACAGCAACAGCATCGCACAACCGATGGCCAAGCCTACGCCGATCGCTATCACGGGCCAGCGCGGCTTGCGCGTTGCGGACAGCAATACTTCATCGATTTCGGAGGACCCTTCGGACTCGCCCAACTCACCAGTAGCCGCCGAAAGCGTCGTGCGGCTAGCTTTGGAGGAGGGGCGATTGCCGCTCCCCGTCTGATCATAGGAACCTTCTGAGAGGATCTCCGTCGAGAGAACTCTTTTCGGAGCAGGAGCGGTCAGATTCTTCTGAAGAGCATCGATAAACAGCTCCATACTATCGAAGCGGTCGTCACGGTCTTTAGCCAACGCACGCATGACGGCGGCCTCGATGGTTGCTGGCACCTGAGGCGCCAACGCTCGCAAAGGCGCGGGCGTTTTCGTAAGATGCATGAGCAAGAGTTCGGTTCCGGTCTCCGCAACGTGCGGCGTCTTTCCCGCCAGCATCTCGTAAAGAATCGTGGCGAATGAATACACGTCGGAACGGACATCGACGTCAGCGCTGTCCTTGCACTGCTCCGGTGACATGTATGCGGGGCTTCCGACGATCATTCCGGTTCTAGTTCGGACGGTTCCACCCGAACCGCCACCAAGACGAATCTTTGCAATCCCAAAATCCAGAACCTTTATACGCTCGCCGCCTGGTGCGTGGGCATCAGGCACCAAGAACAGGTTTTCTGGCTTCAAATCACGGTGAACGATTCCGGCTGCATGTGCAGCGACCAGCGCAGAGCCTGCCTGGTTCGCAAGATCCAAAACTACGGACAGTTCCTGCCGTCCGCTATCCGCAAGGCGCTTCTGTAACGAGATGCCCTCGAGGAACTCCATGAGAATGTAGGGCACGCCGTCCGAGGTCCAGCCAGCGTCGAGAACCTCGACGATGTTACGGTGACAAATGGCGCTTGCAGCCCGCGCCTCATTGAGAAATCGACGGACCAACTCCTCATCCTGAGCCAATGCCGGATGCAGCACTTTGACGGCAGCACGACGTTGGATCAGTTTGTTTTCGACTAGGTAGACTTCTCCGAAGCCACCCTCACCGATCAACCGAACTACACAGTAGTTACCGAATAGCTGTCCTAGCTGCGCCGTCATGTGTCATGCTCGAGGCGATCGTACGCTGATTCCCGTTTCGGGCAACAGCTTTACGACACTTCTTTACCTGAATTTGACGAGAGCAAGGTCCGACCACACGGGTGCCGCAGCGGCTCCGCCCATTCGACCCGAAGCATCAGTCGTTAGCCGTCTCGATGCCGTACTTGAGGCTCGGCCGGCAACTATTGCCGAGCAGAACTTGCCGACGGTCGCTCGAAATCCCCGCAAGTGCTCCAGCTTCCGTCGGGCATACGGATTGCTTGTTCTCGTGGTGGGCGCATCAAGGAATGGAGCTCTACGGAGGCACTATGGACATCGAAAGCATCAGCAGGACGAAAGAGGGTTCCCGCTGTCATGCGAGTCAATGCATAACTTTGTCGGCGGACCACCTAGCGCTGGATACGTCCGAGAGCTCGCCCCTTGCCATCGTGCTAAATCTCCGTCGGCTACGGCAAAACGATCCGGACCGTTTCAGAGCGATTCTATCTAGCATCACCAATGTGTTCCCCGACGAGCCCCCTGTGCCGCTTGATTCGCCAAAGGCTATGCATGCAATGGAATCTGACGGGAGGTGGCCGACGATGCGGCCTCGCCGGTGGTCGCTGGCTGTCTTGGGTAGCACGGTAGTGATCGGTGTCGCCCTGCTAGTGTTGTCGTGGCGCGGGCCCAATCGTCCGCCGTCATCGACCGTTGCCACGCAAGCGATCCTCGGCGAGGAGGCGGTGACGCCGGCTGCGCCCAAGCCCTCCGCGACTCGTACGGAGGAGAACCACTCTCCCCTCAAGAAGGCGACATCGGCTATTTCACCTCGAATGACCGAGCCCCTGCGAAACATAGCCCGACATTCCCAGCGATCGACTTCCGCATCGCCCCTTTCTTCGCCATCCAGTAGGAGTCAGAGTTCGGGCGAAGAATGGCTGGCCCACTAAGAGCGATTTCCAAGAGTACGGGGCCGGCCAAAAATTCCCGCCGCGATGAGGCATCAGAATGCCAACTCGAGGAACTGTTTCAGCCGTCAGGGTTCGTCAATTACGGAGATCCGAAAGGCAGTTCCTTAGCGAATCCGGTTCTACATATTAGTAGAGCCGCTGGCCTGTCGGTTTCGGCGTGCGTTTGCTGATGGGGCCAAATAGCACTTGACCTTGGCGCGACACCGAGAGATCGTGCGCGCACGATGTGTAGTGATGGGTCTCGTTGCGGCCTCTCTTGTGACGACCATTGCATCTCGGCTCAAGCCACGGCGTTCCCAAGCCGAGAGCCACCGCTCCGAGGATCGAGAGCACTGCCAGCGCTGACAGTGTCTTCCTTCGGGGAGATGCGTTTCGCGCGGACAAAACAGCTGGAAATAGCGGTGCGACTGGGATTGCGACACGATGGAAAAGGAGACGGCCGCCGTCGCTACCAGAGGAGCCGTTGGTGCTCCTGTCGCTGTTCCAGTCATCGATCTGCGGCAACACGAGCCCGTTCGTCGCTCTAGCGAATCAAGACTAGCGAATCAAGACTAGGGCTGGCTACGCCCACAACTCGACCGCAAGCAGGATTCAACGGATGAAAACTAAGAAGACAGATTCCCGCCGAAGAGCGGGCAGACTGAGCATAGGCATCGGTATTGCCTTTGCTCTTAGCGGACCGTCGGCGACGATGGCCCAAACCCTGCCAGCCTCCCCGACCATGGCTCGTCCATACCAGTTGCCGCCTACCTCATCCCCCGGGGCGCCTCAATCACCTTCTCCGCCGCAGTACACGCCGCCGAGTGCCGGGCCGCCTTCGCAGGGCTATCCACCTGAAGAACACCTCCAACCGCAGAGCACCACACCTCAGCCTTCGCCCGCGCCAGCCTCGCTGCCGCAAGTGCCGAACACGGCTCAACCGATCCCGCCCGGGTATTCCCTGCCATCCGAGCCCAGACCACAGCCGATGCTACCACCAGCATACTATCCAACACCAGAGCCTCGGCCAAGCGTGGCGCCCAACGTGGGCCAGCCCTCCTATGCTCAGCCTCTTTTGCCCTCACGGCCCGAGATCGCTTCTCGGAAGACACAAGACCCCTCCCTGGGACAGGCGCCAATTCGCGACAATGAGACTACCTGGGGGATTCGATTCACTCCTTTTCTTTCGGCGTCTTACACCTTAGAAGAGTTTCTCGACGACGAAAGCTACAGAAAGGGATCGCAAGACTTCAAATTCTCTTTCGCCGTTGGCGCTTTCGGTGACCATCGTGTGAACAAGTATTTGTACCTAGGTGGCGACTTTGACTTCCTTCTCCTAGATCCGAAGATCAATGTATCACGCCACGACATCACCATGCTATCGCTCGGGCCCTCCATGCGCCTAGCAATTCCCGTTGGAAGCTTGGACATCTATTTCCGTGCCGTCGGCGCCTTCTCCGTCGCATTCCTACCCGACGAATTGACCCAGAGGACGATGTATTACAGCAATGGCACGACGGGGACTGGGCAGTATGATCCTCACGCCCTCGGATACGCGGTGAAATTCGAGCCCGGTCTATTCTATCGGATGGATCAGTTTGGATTCTTTGTCGCGTTGTCATTCGAGTTCTCGACGGTCTACACGAAACTGAACTGGGCGAATGGGACGGTCGCCGATTTGACGGTCTCCCCCCAGCTATTTGGTATTGAGCTCGGAACAACGTTCTCGCCCTAGCAGGATTGATAACGGTGTCTCTATCGCAAAATGTCCATAGAGAAAGCATCTCGTCATGAAGACAATCAGGAATATTTCGGCCGTCGGAATCTCGAAAACAATCGTCCTTGTCGTCTCAACCTTCCTTCTCTTGAGTTGCGCCGGAAGCCCTCCTGGAACATGTAATTCGGAGTGCTGGAATGACGACAATTGCCAGTCGGGTCTCGTCTGCTTGCCCATGGCTGAAAGCTATGTGTGCACCCCCTCGGCGTGCACAAAGTGTACGGGCACAACCACGACTTGCGTAATGCAAGAGTCAAGCAGTGGCACTTGCAGCTTCGTGAGGTGCCAGTAACAATTGCGATCGACGAGTGGCGGGCACTGAGATGCGAACTTGGATTTCCTCTGCCGTGGCCCGACCCTAGAGACAGCCTCTTGCATTCTGGAGATAGTCTCGCAATAGCGCGGGATTTCGGCCGCGCTGAGCGCGGCTACCATCGAATGGAAAGCGGAACGAAATCGAGCGTCTCGACAAGAATGGCGCCGTGCTCATCGGGATCGCTTGTCCATGGCGAATCGCCTCGCGGTCGCAGCAGTTCAGGCTGAATGCCCACCCGGACCCGGTCGCCGTTCCAAGCATGCGATCTCGAAGCAGTCCGAGCAACAACGCAGGTCTCCCTTGAGCGTGATGACCATGCCGTCGTGGATGCGGTGTGGGCGACCGCTAGCCCGTTGCGTGAAGATTCCAGCGCAAAGCCTCAATTGCAATCCATACGCGGCGCGCTTTGTGAAAACCATCAAGTACGAGTGTCTCAATCACTTCGTTATCTTCGGCAAGCGACATTTGCGCCACCTGATCAAGGAATTCGTCGCGCACTACAGGACCGAGCGTTTTCACCAGGGCATCGGTGGCCAACTGATCAGGAACGTCGGTGCGACGAATGACAACGGGGCTGATGACAAGGTCGCCTGCCAATCGCGCCTCCGCGGGCTTCTCAACTTCTATCACCGGAAGGCCGCTTGAGCCTTGGCGACAATTTTCCGGACATCAAAGCTTCACCACGTCGAGAACGGCGGAGTAGGGAACCGCCAGGATGACGATCTCCCCGGCCGGGGCGGCGCCGAACCTTCCTGTCGTCGCGCCGGCTCCGACCTGTTCGGCCAGCGTCCGCGCCTTGGCGGGGTTGCGACTCATCACCTCGACGGTGTGTCCGGCCTTGGTGGCAAGGCCGCCGATCGCTGCGGCCCTATCGCTTGGTCCGATGATGCTGATAGTGCTCACGTGCGGTCTTCTCGTGAGTTGGGGTGGTGAATTTACGAATCGTTTCGTGTAGTGGTATCGGTCTCGATGCTTCGGGGCCTCGGGCTCGCGTCCATCTCGGAAGCCCGCGCCAGTGCTTGCGTGTCGATATACTCCCGGATGTTCGTCAGTTTTCCGT